>CAUSWA010000013.1:0-24617 GCA_963535445.1 uncultured Candidatus Saccharibacteria bacterium
GCCGCCGCCGAAGCTCTAGCAGCGCAGGTCGAGAACCCAACCTATGACGAAGTTATACCGTCGCCATTCGACAAACGCGTCGTACCAGCGGTGGCAAATGTCATAAAATAAATCCTAAATCAAGACTAAGTAGTTGAGTTGGGGGCGGGACGGCGAACTAAATCGCGCGCCCCGCCCCAGAGCAAAGGCGCAGCTCTGCTGGCTTGGGCTTGCCTTGCGGGTGCCGACGAGATTAGGGTGTGTTTGATGGGTCAGTGTACCAATCCATCAGCCTTTCGAAATACCCTCTGCTAACCTCCTCCTCCGAGGACACCAGGTCCTCGGGATAGTAGCTCGACTCCGTCAAAATACCATCGCCATCCAGCATGAAACTGACCAGCAACACCGATTCCGCCGTCACTAGGACGATAAAGGATCTGTAAAAGGAATAGACCTCTACGGAAAACCCCGCCTCGCGGGCGGAATCTACAAGTTCAGTGACATTGCGGGCTGTTTCATCGTGCTTCGAAAGCCAAGCGAGAAGTCCGCACCCAATTTTTTGCACGTGATTATACGGCAAGACATTCCCGAACAGGCCTCTCAAAAACCGCCCTCTATCGATGTCCCCCACCATCTCAAACCTTCCTCCCGCCCCGTGCTGGGGCGATCGACGATGATTGTACCCAGGCCCTATGCCTAGAGCCAGCACTCAATACTATACCACAATTTGCGTTAAATCACCCGCGCTATTTCTTCGAGCGTGGTTTCGCCGCGCAAAGCCGCCAATACGCCGACTTGCTCGAGCGTTAGCATGCCTTCGTTTCGGGCGGTTTCTTCGATTGTCTCGGGGTGAACATCTTGGACGTCGCCGCGGATAAACTTCTGAATTTCATCGGTAACAACCAGCTGTTCCATGATAACCACCCGGCCTTTGTAGCCAAACGGCGCATCTTCGCTAGGCACCGGGCGCCACAGCTTGAAATTATCCAAATCAGGCTTCTCGACATCGGGCGGCAGCTTTTCGAGTACGCGCTGAACATATTTACGTGTCGCCTCATCGGGTTCATACGCTTCCTTGGTATGATCAACTAAACGCCGCACCAGACGCTGGGCAATCAACAAGCGGATAGCGCTTGAAAAGATCGGGTTAACTCCAATCATATCAATCATACGGCTAAAGGCTGTACTGGTAGTATTGGCGTGAAAGCTCGATAACACCAAGTGGCCGGTGATTGACGCCTGAATAGCCGTGCGCGCCGTATCGACATCACGAATCTCGCCAACCATCACCACATCTGGGTCGAGGCGCAAGACACTGCGCAAACCATCAGCAAAGCTCTGTCCGTGCGTCGTGTCGATCGGAATTTGCGACATGCCGCTCAGGCCATACTCGATCGGATCCTCGAGCGTAATCAGCTTGCGATCAGTGGTATTCAATGCATTAAGCATACTATAAAGCGTCGTCGATTTACCCGAGCCAGTCGGCCCGACCATCAGCACCAGACCGCGCGGGTGGCTGATAACTTCGTCGATTTCCTTGCGCTGGCGCGGCGGAATGCCCAGCAGATCCAAGTTCAGCAATGATTCATCAAAATTAAACAAACGCAGCACCGCATCTTGCCCGTACAACGTTGGCACAGTCTCGACGCGCAGGTTCAATAAATGCGTGCCTTGGTCGGTGGTGATCTCCATCTGCATATGGCCAGATTGCGATTCCATAGCTGCACTGCTAACGCCAGCACGGCTAGCTAGCTCGCCCATAATAATTCGGTAGCGCGAACGTTCTAGCTGTGCCACCGGGTGCAGTGCACCGTCGACGCGCATGCGTACGCGGATAGAATCGCGCTCGTTCTCAATGTGAATGTCGCTAGCGCCAAGCTTGTCCGCCTGCTTGATCAGAAAATCAAATAGTTCCTCGCTCGATACCAAATTCAACGTCTGACTAACTTGAGCAATAGTGTTGCTATCGCCCTCTTTAGCAATCTCGATGTCATCGTAAGCAGTGCGCTTCGGCGGATCATAGCGCAGCATCATTGCCCGATAACCGCTAGCGCTGATAAGTAAAAACTGCAATTTGTCGCCGCGGTCTTGATACTCGCGCTTGATCTTCTGTAAAATAGATTGCGGCGTTTGCGAAGTCACACCTATTTGGTACATCACTTCGTTGCCGCCTTTGGCTAGCGGCACGATGCGGTATTGGTGCATTTTCTCGATCGGAATCATGCCAGGGACTAGCGGTAGCGTATCCTCTAGATTGCGCATATCAACATACGGCAAACCCAAAATAGTCGCCCGCTGGCGGGTAGCTTTTTCGTCTTGTTCGCGCCGGCGACGCTGAACTTCTTCTTCATCCATCACCTTTATTCTAACAAAAAGCTCGCGCTAAAAACAGTGCTACAATAGAATTATGTCAAAAATCGTCGTCATCGCCCACAACATCCGCTCAACCTTCAATGTCGGGTCGATTTTCCGGACATGCGAAGGTTTCGATGTCGAACGGTTGATTTTGAGCGGCTATACGCCCTACCCAGATTTGAGTTTGTGCCGCGAAGCGCCAAATTGCGCGCTAATCGACGGTGAAATCACGCGGGACGACCAGCGCCTGCCGCATATCCGCGAAAAGATTACCAAGCAAATCCACAAGACTGCGCTCGGCGCCGAGAGTCTAGTGCCATTTGAGTATCGCGAAGCACCGCCACTAGACGAACTGCAGCAGCTAGGCTACCGCATCGCTGCTCTGGAACAAGCCGCCAATAGCACCAATCTGCGCGATTATTCGGCGCCAGACCGCATTGCGTTGCTGCTAGGCGAAGAAGTCGGCGGTATCGCGCCCGAATGGCTGGCTTTGGCTGACGATATCATCGAAATTCCGATGTTCGGGCAAAAAGAGTCGTTCAATGTGTCGGTAGCGGCCGGAATCGCGCTGTACGAGCTGGCAGCGAGCGGCAAAACCACCAAAAATGCCTAAAATTTGCAAATTTTACGAAATAATTGCAAAAAGTATTGACTTCGCAGTCCATATGTGATATATATATATTAGCTTTTCGCTCAAGTTTTCCACAAAAAAGGGCGTGAAGTTGCCCTTTTACTTGAGCGTGATCTCTTAGGAGGAGATTATGAAGCGTTATTTCGTCGAATACGGTATTCTGCTCGTCATCAGCGTGATGGCACGCCTGATGGCGGGGGCGGGACACCCCGCCCCCGCCATGTTCGTTTTGGCGGTCTACGCCGCCGTACTGATCTGGCTTTCTCAGGAGCGTCAGGCTAAGATGGAGGCGGACATTCAGCTTAAGGAGGCTCAGAAGAGTCTCCTCAGAGGACGCCTAGCCAACACTAAGGCACGGGTGCGCCGTATTGAGACAGCGTTCGTTAGCGCGGCGACCGAGGCCTTTTGGGTCTCGGACGTCGAGATCCGAGGCGACAAAGTCGCCTACGTCATTGACGTGCCCGAGCACGGACGCATCGTCGTCCACCTCCCCAACGAAGATGCCGCCACCAAGACCGACGACGCCTCTGAGGCGTCCAAAGAGGGCTGATAAAGCCCGCTAGAAAATAGCCCGCCTAGAGGCCACCAGCCTCGGCGCAAGGCCTTTCTGGCGGGCTATTTTCTTTGGTCAAAATTATCCGCATCCTAATCTATTTCACTTTGACGCATTCGTCGCCCAGCAGTTCGGCCAGGCCAGCGCGCAGGTTGCGCTGAGCGTCGACCCGAAACGGCAGGCGGATGGCATTGGACTTATCATCGCCCAGAATCATAATGATGTCGTTTTGGCCAGGGTTTTGGCTGCACAATTTCTTGAGCGAGACCAGCAAGTCGCGGTCGCTCGGATTCTTGACTTTGACATAGACAGTTTCTAGCTTTTCTAGCGGCTTGGCGATAATTGCTGGCGCCGCTTTGACGCTGGCTGCAGCCGTCACAGCTGGCGCGCCGTTAGCGTTTTTGCGCGGATAGCGTTTGCTTTTGACGGCCGCACGGCCTTTCGGCGCCGTCATTTTGCGGCCGTGGCTTTGGTATTCGTTGAGCTCTTTGTCGGTGACGATATTGACCTCGTCGGCAATGACTTTGACTTCATCAGTCATGTTGCCGTCGCGATCGCGGGCATTGACAGTACCGCTAACTTTCAGCACGGCGTCTTGCTGCAGGCTGTCGCCTAGCTGTTCGTACAATCTCGGGAAGACAATCAGCTCCATTTCGCTAGTTTTGTCCTCGATACCGACAAACGCCATTTTGGTGCCAGCCTTGGTGACGATAGTGCGAATCGTCGATACCAAGCCGCCGACCGACACTTTCTGCCCGTCAATTTGCGGTGTGCAGGCATGCAGCGGAATGGTCTGCTCCTCGAAAAAGGCATCATAATTATCTAATGGATGCGCGCTAATATAAAGGCCCAGCAATTCGCGCTCCCACATCAGTTGTTCTTTACTGGTGTATTTGACTGGCGAAGTCTTCAGCTCGACCGACGGCATCAATTTGTCGCCGCCGAGCGCCGCGAACATATCAACTTGCCCGCTGAGCGCTTCCTTTTGCAGCTTGCTGGCAAAAGCCAGAATCGTATCGAGATTGAATAGTAAATCGCTGCGGTCGCCTAGCGCGTCGAAAGCACCGGCTTTGACCAGCGATTCCCAAGCTTTGCGATTAACTTTGCTGGTACTGACACGTTTGGCAAAATCCTCGACCGACTTGAACGGGCCATCGGCCTCGCGGGCGCGAATGATCTCTTCGACTGCGCCGACACCGACGCCTTTGACCGCTGCCATGCCGAAGCGGACTTGTTTGGCAGCCGGCACCACGCCGAACTCAACGTAAGATTGATTAACATCTGGCGCCAGAACCTCCAAGCCCATATGCTTGCATTCAGTGATTTCAATCGCCAGGCGGTCGATATCGTCGTGATCACTGGTCATTAGCGCCGCCATGAAAGCGTCCGGATAATGCGCTTTCAGATAAGCCGTCCAATAAGCAATTAAGCCGTAACAAGCGGCGTGCGACTTGTTGAAACAGTAATTAGCGAATTCCTCCAGCTGCGTCCAGAAAGTTTCTGCCATTTCGCGCGTGGCGCCGCCGACTTTAACCGCGCCCTCGACGAACTCCGGCTTAACCTTTTTCATCAGGTCGATTTTTTTCTTACCGACGGCTTTGCGCAGCGTATCAGCCTGGCCGCCGGTAAAGCCGCACCATTCCTTAGAAATTTGCATAAATTGCTCTTGGTAGACCAAAATTCCGTAGGTGTTTTCTAGCGAGTTGCGCATACCCTCGTGCAAGTAGGTAATCGGCTCTTCGCCGTGCTTGCGGCGAATAAAGCTATCGATAAACTGCATCGGCCCCGGGCGGTACAAAGCCACCATAGCGATGATATCCTCGAAATGCGTCGGCTTGAGCGCCCGCAGGTAGCGTTTCATGCCCGCCGATTCTAGCTGAAACACGCCGGTGGTGTCGCCGCGCTGGAATAGCTCGTACGTCGGTTTGTCATCTAGCGGCAAGTGTGCCAGGTTTATTTCTTCTTTATAAACTTTTTTGATAATACGCATGGCATTATTGATAATCGTCAAGTTGCTGAGGCCTAAAAAGTCCATCTTCAGCAGTCCCAATTCCTCGACTTCGCCCATCGGGAACTGTGTGGCCACCACGCCCTTTTGCGCCATTTCTAGCGGAATATAATTAACCAGTGTATCCGGTGCAATCACCACGCCGCAGGCATGAACGCCGTGGCTGCGAATCGTGCCCTCGAGCTGGATGGCGTAATCCAGCACTTCTTTGGCGGTAGGGTTGTTCTCGTACTCCTTACGCAAATCGGCGTCTTCTTTGACACTAACCGACAGCGGAATATGCCGGCCCTGGTTTGGCGGCGGCACCAACTTAGCCAAGCGGTCGCTCTCGGCATAAGGAACTTCCAGCACCCTGGCGACATCGCGTACCGCCATGCGGCCGAACATCTTACCAAAGGTAGCGATATTGCTGACATGGTCTTCGCCGTATTTTTTAGCGCAATATTCAATCACTTCGTCGCGGCGAGTATCTTGGATATCAACGTCAATATCCGGCATGGAAATACGATCTGGATTGAGGAAACGTTCAAACAGCAGGCCGTACTTCAGCGGATCAAGGTCAGTAATATTCAGTGCGTAGGCGATAATTGATCCGGCGGCGCTACCCCGGCCCGGACCAAAAACAATCCCTTGAGATTTACCCCAGTTGATAAAGTCCTGAACAATCAAGAAGTAGCCCTCATAACCCATGTTGCCCATCACACCCAGCTCCATCTCGGCGCGCTGGCGAACTTCGTCGGATAATTGCGGGATGATATCGTCAGGATCTAGCTTCTCAGCTTCCTCTTTCGAAGCGCCATTATAACGCTGCAGCAAGCCCTGATAAGTCAATCTCAGCAGATACGAATGCTCGTTTTCGCCTTCAGGCAGCGGATATTTAGGAATAAGAATGCGGCCCAGCTCAATTTCAACGTTACAGCGGTCAGCCACCTTTTTAGTGTTACGAATTACCTCGGGATATTCCTCTCCCCAATGAGCGATGATATCGCGCGGGTCGGTCAAGTGCAGCTCAAAATCCTTCAAGCTCATCCGCTTTTCATCGCTCAAGTACGAACCGGTACCAACACATAGCAAAATTTCGTGCGCGTCTTGGTGATCGTGCGTCAAGTAGTGGCCGTCGCAGGTCACCACCATCTCGATGTCTAGCTCTTTCGATAGCTTAATCAAGCCCTCGTTGATTTTTGCCTGGACGTCCCAGTGCGTGTTTGATTTTGGATGGCCGTGGTCTTGTAACTCCAGATAATAGCGGTCGCCCAGAATCGATTTATACCATTTGGCGATATCGCGGGCGCGATCGTAATCGTCTTCTTTGAGAGCTACACCAATTTCACCGCTAGCACAACCGCTCATCACAATTAAACCTTCGTTCAGCTCCTCCAGCAAGTCGTGGTCAATCCGCGGTTTGTAATACATACCCTCCAGATTAGCCTGCGTCGATAGCTTCATCAAATTATGAAAGCCAGTGTTGTTCATCGCTAACACCGTCAAATGAAAACGCTGCTTATCCTTGGCCGGATCGCGGTCAAAGCGCGAACGTGCCGCTACGTACGTCTCGATACCGAGAATTGGCTTGATGCCAGCTTTTTTGGCAGTTTTATAATAGTCAAGGATACCGCTCATCGTGCCGTGGTCGGTTACTGCCGCCGCCTCCATACCGAACTCCTTGACTTTATCAACCAAATCATTGATTTTAGTCAAGCCGTCTAGCACCGAATGAAAGGTGTGGTTATGCAGGTGCACGAAATCGCTCGGTTGCAGCGCCGGCTGGCCTTGTACTGAATTACTACCCATATCTTATGCTTATTATAACGCAGACTAGGTTGTTTTTGAAGACGCGCTGCGCCAATCTGCCTACACTTCTTGGCGCAGTAATTTTAAGGAGTAAAGAAGCCGTTTAGCAACACTAGCGCCGGCTATTCTGCATAACATTAAGTATTTGATCAATAAAGCCAGCCACGCTCGGGACGAGTTGGCCGGTGAGATTAAGCACCCAAACCAACAACACAATCAGCATAGTACCGCCTAAAAGCGACCCAAAACCGAAAAATATACCGCGAAAAAAGTTAATCTTGTAAATATCGTAGCGATTGCGGTTGAAGTCGTTGAACAGCTCCTCGAGCAGCGCCTGGCGTGAGCCTTTTTCGTTGTCATCGTGCAAACGCTGAGCCATCCGGGCGAAGATATTATTGTGCTTTTTGGCCATAGATTTAGTTTGCCACAACTCGCCAGTTTTCACAATAAAAAAGCGCCCTGATTTACAGCGAAACAGAGCGCCTTGAGTATTTGATTGGCTACAATTATTTGCGCTTACTTGGGCGGTTGAATTCGTCCTTGGCGGCGTTAGCAGCACGCACAGCGCGGTCGCTATAGTCGTCAACAGTTTTGCGGCCTTCTTCGACGGCAGCATTGGCTTTGTTGCGGACATCGCTATAAACTTTCTCGCCCTTGGCCTTGACCTCTTCGGCTTTTTCGCCAGCTTCGTTCTTTAGTTCGTTAGCCTTTTTCTTGAGGTCGGCACGGGTTTCTTTGCCTGACTTCGGCGCTGTTAGGACGCCAGCGACTACTCCGGCAACTGCGCCAAAGAGCGCCCCCAAAACAAATTTACGTTTTGACATAATTAGTCCTCCTTATTTTTATGTTTTTTAGTTTTGTACATCATCGATTTGATGATCTTGGCGATTGCTGCCGGTGCCACCATAGCAGCCGCGCTATTGGCAACCGACTCTACCTTGAGGGCAGTGCGCTCGGCGGCACAAGCCACCCGTTTGATTTGGCGGGAGATCTGGATTAGCTTGATCGTCAAGATAATAGCTAGCAGCAAGAACAACGCCAAAGCTGCCGCCAAAATGATGACAAGTATTTGAGCCCATTCCATCAATATTTGCGCTCCTTTTTGTTTATTTTAATACTGCTTTTGCAGCTATACTTTCATTATACCACGTTCTGTCAGAAAAAGCTAGTGCTTTTAGCGATTTTCGCCGTTAATTCGCGATTGTAAGAACTGCCGCAGCGCTGGGCCGAGCTTTTGATGCTTTAGTCCAAAATCAACAACTGTTTTGATGTATTCCAATTTATCGCCAGTGTCATAATATGTGCCATTGGTAATTTCTACGCCGTAAAAATCAAACCCGTCGTCAATCATCTCTTGCATAATTGGTTGAATAGTAAACTCGCCATGGCCGTCAAATTTTTCCTTAGCTTTCTCCAAGTAGCCAAAAATCTCGCCCGGAAGCAGATAACTACTGACACTCGCCAGATCGGACGGCGCATTGGTTTTACCAGGTTTTTCGACAATATTGGTCATTTTGATGACGCCGTCTTTGACTTGCTGGCCATTGATAACGCCGTAACGATCAAATTCCGAATCGTCGGTAATTTTCTTACACGACAAGATTGCCCCGTCGAGCTGCTGCGACGCTTCAATCATTTGCCAGAAACGGCTTGGGCTGGCGGCAATGAAATCGTCCGCAAACGTATAAATCACCGGTTCATCGTGGCGAATTAAATGCGAGGCGCAAGCCAACGGCGTGGCATTGCCATACGGGCCTTTCTGGCGAATGTAGACGAAGTTGGCCATCTCGGACAAGCGCTGAACAATGTCGATTAGCGGCTGCTTTTTGGCGCCGCCAGCGCGCAGATTGGCGAGTAGCTCTTCGTTTGGCGTATCAAAATGGTCTTCGATCGCCCGCTTGTTAGCGCTACCGATGATAATTATATCCTTAATGCCAGCCTCGACCAATTCCTCGACGACATATTGAATAATCGGCTTGTCAATTAGCGGCAGCATTTCTTTAGGCATGGCTTTGGTCTGCGGCAAAAATCGGGTACCGAAACCAGCGGCGGCGATGATAGCTTTGGTTGGTTTTTTCATTATATTAAACTCCTCCTCTGTCCTATTTCTGAAGTGTCGAACTTTATAATTTTTCGCGGATTAATTTCTGCGCGAGGCTCGGGTTGGCTTGGCCCTTGGAGCGCTTCATCACTTGACCAACCAAGTAGCCGATGGCTTTGTCTTTACCAGCTTTAATATCGGCTATGGATGCCGCCGAGGCCGGGTCATTCAACACTTCATCAACGATGGCAGCGATGGCGCCTTCGTCGGATACCTGCAACAAGTTCTTTTCCTTGGCGATATCCTCCGGCATAACGCCAGCGTACTTTTCATTGAATAAATCGAGAAAGATTTCCTTGGCACTATTCGAACTAATCGTCCCTTTCTCAGCCAGCAGAGCCAAATGCACCAAGCGGCGCGGACCGACTAGTCCAGACTCAACTTTTTGATAGTCTAATTGTTCGTCTGGCGTGGAAGCAAATAAGTTAAAGGTCCGTTTAGCTAGCCGGTCGTAAGTCTGGCGATCAACATTCAAATCCTCCAGTACTGACTGCTCGTTGCTATCAGTCAGAGAGTAAATGGCATCCAGAGTTTTAGCAGCTTCCTGATGAGCTAGCACTGTATCAATTACCGAGTGATCCAACTTCAAATCCACCCAGCGTTCTCGGTACTCGTTCGGCAACGCCGGCACCTCAGCCTGGATCTGTGCAATCTCCTCATCGCTCAGCACCACTGGCGGAATGTCCGGATCGGGCATGTAGCGATAGTCCTGAGCGTCTTCTTTCGAGCGCTGCGAAGTGGTAATTTGCTGGTCGTCGCTCCAACCGCGGGTTTCCTGAACTACCGGTTCACCGCGCTCCAGCAAGTCAACTTGACGCTTGAACTCGTATTCAGCAGCACGCTCGACGCTGCGGAACGAGTTGAGGTTTTTGACTTCTGCACGCTTACCGAGCTCGGTCGCGCCTTTCTTAGCCACCGAGATATTGACGTCAAAACGCATGTTGCCGTGATACAAATCGCCGTGCGTCACACCTGCATAGACCATCAATTTGTGCAGCTCCGAAGCGTATGCCTTGGCTTCCTCGGCAGAATGCATATCCGGCTCAGAGACGATTTCGATTAGCGGCGTACCAGCGCGGTTGAGGTCGACCAACGAGTAGCCGTCGTGGTGCGTCAATTTACCAGCATCTTCCTCCATGTGCGCGTGGTGAATCCGCACTCGTTTGAGCGAGCCATCCTCCAGCGGTGCATCGACATAGCCAGCCAAAATAATCGGCTGATACATCTGCGAGGTCTGATAACCCTTTGGCAGGTCAGGATAGAAATAATGCTTGCGATCAAACCGGCTAACGCGAGCAATCGGTGCATTCAACGCCTTGCCAGCACGCACCGCCAGCTCGACAGCGTGCTTATTCAGCACTGGCAGCATGCCCGGCAGACCGAAGTCGATTTGGTGCGTTTTTTCGTTTGGCTCGGCGTCGCGAGCGTCGTTATCAGCCGGACTAAACAGTTTGGTTTTGGTCGCCAGCTGGACGTGGCATTCGATGCCAATGGTCATTTCATATTGTTGTAAAATTTCGTCAGATGCTGCCATTAGATTGCTCCTAAATCTTTCAATGCTTGCTTGTAAGCGGCCAGAGCGCGGCGCGCAATATCGTAATTTATCTTGACGTCGGATTCGTGCGCGATATGGTTACGAATCTTGTGCGCGCCCCAGATATGGTTAGCGTTTGACCAAACCTTACCAGCGGCTTTCATGCGCTCGCCCATAGTCTCGCCCTTGTAGTGGCTATCGCGCAAGGCTTTGTCAACAAGCTTATCAGCATTAAGGATAGCTAGCTGCCAACTAGGAGCACTTTCTTTGTCGAGACTATTTTCGATCGCCAGCCAGCGGGCGCGGAATTTTTCGACTTTGAGCTTCGGCGAACGCTTGCTAGCAAAGGCAATGAAAACTGCGCCGACAATCGCCAAAATCAGTACCGCGATCAAAATAAACCACGTTGCGAAATTATTGTTCATTTTCACCCTCCATATCGCCTGCTAGCGCGATCAACTTAGCGTCGGACTTCATCGGGCCGACTAACTGCGCGCCGATTGGCAAGCCGCTAGAACTACTACCTGCCGGTATACTGATCGCTGGCAAACCCGCCAAGCTCGGCGGCACCGTCATGACATCCGCCAAGTACATCTTGACTGGATCGCTAGTGTTTTCACCCAGACCAAACGCCGGTGTCGGCGCGGTTGGCAGCAGCAAAAAATCGTACTTCTCAAATAGCTTGTTGAATTCGTTAATCAAAACAGTGCGCGCCTTTTGAGCTTTCAGATAATATGCATCGAAAAAGCCGCTGGATAGCACATAGCTGCCGATCATGATGCGGCGTTTGTTCTCGGTCATGAAGCCTTCGTTGCGGCTGCGGCCGTAGAGCTCGGCTAGCGTTTTGACACCTTCGGCGCGATAGCCGTAGCGCACGCCGTCGTAGCGCGCCAGATTGCTAGAAACTTCTGCTGGCACGACGATATAATAAATCGCCAAAGCATATTTAAGGCTTGGCATATCGACATCTTCGACCACGTGGCCAGCTGCGCGTAATTTATCGGCAAAATCATTAACGTTAGCGCGAACTTCTGCGTCGACGCCATCGCTCATCGCCTCGCTGATCAAGCCAACCCTCAAACGCTCGCCTGCTGATTTTTGCATTTCAAAGTAATCTGGCAGCGTCGTCATATCCTTGTCATCACGGCCAGCCATCACGCTAGTGACTAATGCCACATCGTCGGCATGCCGTGCGAAACAACCCATTGTGTCGGTGCTCGAGGCCATCGCCACCGCACCGTAACGGCTACTCAAACCATAAGTCGGCTTGAAGCCGTAAACACCGTTAAAGCTAGCTGGCTGGCGAATCGAGCCGCCAGTATCGGTACCAAGTGCAAACGGTACCACCTCTAGCGCCGTCACTACCGCCGAGCCGCCGCTAGAACCGCCAGCTACCTTGGTCTGATCAACGGCATTATGCGTCGCGCCAAAATATGAGTTCTCGGTCGAACCACCGTGCGCAAAAGCATCAAGATTCGACTTACCAATACAAATTGCGCCGGCCGCTTCAAGCTTCTCGACGACGGTCGCCTGGACTGGCGCTTGAAAGTTCTCGAGCATTTTCGCCGCCGCAGTCGTTGGCGCGCCGAATGCCAAGTAATTATCCTTGACCACAAATGGTACGCCCGCCAGGACGCCCGGGTTCTCACCATTTTTGATCTGCTCGTCGATCTCGTCAGCTCGCTGCAGGGCGCGCTCCGCCGTCAGGCTCAGCAACGCATGATATTCCTCGGTTTCTTGAGCTTTGGCGAGCGACCGCTCGACTTGTGTCCGCGCAGTGGTCTCGCCTTTTTTAATCCTATCGACTAATTCAATAATTTTCATAACTACAACACCTTTGGCACTTTCACACAATTGTCGCTTTGCTCGGCTGCTAAGGCCAGTAGCTGTTGCCGCGACACGCTGCTGTCAATAATTTCGTCGTCGCGCCAGACGTTTTGCAGACCCGTCACCTGATACGTCGGCTCCACACCGTCGGTATCCAACTCATCCAGCTGATTGATATAATTGATAATTTTCTCGATATCGGCGCGAAGCGACTCAACCTCCGCATCAGACATCTGCAAACTGCTTAATTGTGCCAAATGACGCACATCATCGTTGGTAATTGTACTCATTATTCACTAATTATAACGCAGAAGCTAGAGAAGTGCCAAAGGATTTTACATAAGTTGCAGAAGCTCGGTCATCCCACTTATGCTACAATAAGATAAGTTATGCCGCATCAAATCAAAAAGAAACTAGGAGTGACATTATATAGAGGCGGAGCGGAGTTCCGTGTGTGGGCGCCTTTTGCGCGGCAAGTATTCATCAGCGGGACGTTCACCGCGGGCGAGAAACAGCCACTAACCAGCGAGGGCGACGGCTACTGGTTTGCGCTAATTCGCAATGTTGAGCCGGGCCACCAATACAAATATATCATCGAGACGCCCGACGGCCGGCTGCTCGAGAAGAACGACCCGCGCGCTCGAGCTATCACTAGCAGCGATAAAGGCTTTTCAGTGGTAGTCGATAATAACTTCGATTGGCAGAACGATGCTAATTTTGCCATGTCACCGCGCCAGGATCAAGTCATTTATGAACTGCATGTCGGCACCTTCAACCGCCCCGATGCTGCTACATCTGGCACCTTTGACAGCGCAATCGAAAAGTTGGACTACTTGCGAGACCTCGGTGTTAACATTATCGAGCTAATGCCAATCACTAGCATGGCCTTTAGCAATGGCTGGGGCTACGCGCCAAACCATATTTTCAGCGTCGAAAGCATGCTGGGCGGGCGCCACGGCTTGATGAAGTTTGTGCGCGAGTGCCACACCCGCGGTATCGGCGTAGTGCTAGATGTCGTTTACAATCATTTTTACGGCGACACCGATCTCTGGCAATTTGACGGCTGGAGTGAAAACGACCGCGGCGGGATTTATTTTTATAATGACGAGCGCGGCGATACGCCTTGGGGCGGACGGCCTGATTTCGGCCGGCCGGAAGTTCGGCAATTTATCCTTGACAATATAACGATGTGGTTGAGTGAATACCATATGGACGGCCTGCGCGTCGATAGCACCATTTACATGCGCAACACCGAAGGCCGCGATAACGACCCCGAGCACGACATCGCTGACACTTGGAGCTTATTGCAAGATATCACTGAATTAGCGCACAAGATCAAACCAGATTCGCTGATAATCGCCGAAGATGCCGCCTGCAATCCAGCGATCACGGCACCGCGCGCCAACAACGGCTGCGGCTTTGATGCGCAGTGGGAGCTGGGCTGGCCGCATGCTTTACGCGATGCGCTAGGGCTAACTGCTGATACGGCACCAACTTTGCAAGGCATTCGCTATGAATTTTCCCACTCGTACAACGGCAATGACTTTGAGCGGGTTATTTTTAGCGATTCGCACGATACTGCTGCCAACGGCTCGGTGCGGCTCAACGAAGCGGCCGACCCCACCGGCGGTACGACGCTATACGCCCGCGAAAAAGCCCTGCTGGCCGATGCCATCACTTTGACATCCGCTGGCATTCCAATGATCTTGCAAGGCAGCGAGTTTTTACAGGACGGCTCCTTCAACGATTGGGCAGCCCTAGAATGGCGCAAAACTGAAAAGTACGCTGGTATCTTGCTAGCTCACAAGCATTTGCTAGCACTACGGCATAACGCTTACAATACAACGCGCGGCCTGCAAGGCAATTCGACCGCCCTTTTCCATACCAATGACGACAACTGCGTTATCGGTTACCACCGCTGGGATAAGGGCGGCACTGGCGACGACGTACTAGTAATTGTCAACTTCAGCGACCAGCACTTCGACCATTACGATATCAATTTGCCGCTGCCAGGACACTGGCATGTCCGCTTTAACAGCAGCTGGCACGGCTATAGCAAGGATTTTCGCGGCGTGCATTTATCGTCGGTAAACACGCACAAGAACGGTACAGCCACCATCACACTACCGCCTTATGGGGTGTATATTTTGTCGCAAGAGTAGCTACCTTATCTTATATATTATAACATATTTGATGGTATCATGTCAAAAAATCTTGATTTAGCTAGAGAAAAAGCGGATGGTAGCTATATCGCCAGTCTCAACCGCAGCCCTGCCGCCAACTGGATAAGTGAATTTCGGGTCGGTATGGCCAAAATCTAAATTAGCAATGACTGGCATAGTCTGTTCAATGTTTTTGCTGAGAATAATATCCCTAAGAGCCTGCTCTGTTGGCTGCGATTCCTGCTGGAAACGCCCGATCAGAATGGCTTTGACCTGGCGAAAATACGGCTGCTGCACTACCGACTGGAAATTGCGCTCGAATGTCTCTAAAATCGAATCGTAACTATCGTCCTCAATACATAAGATGATATCGCCAGCAATGCGCGGAAAATACTCGGTGCCGTTCAACAAATTTAGACTGCACATATTTCCGCCCAGCAAGACTCCTTCGGCTCTACCTTTTTGGATGATTACTGGACCGTTGTTTGGCAGAGTGGCGCGCGAGGATTTTTCGTCGTAATCCCAAGGATAATCGTAAAAGTTCGCCGACGGTGCAACTTCGTACTCATCCGGCTGATCCGCAAACAAACAGCGCTTAAAATATTCCAGCGAATAGCTATTTTGCGGCAGCATACCAAAGCAATAAAAGTTCGGCGCAGCATATGTGATTAAGCCAGTTTTAGCCAAAATAGCATGATTCAACACCGTGATATCCGAAAATCCGGCGAAAATCTTCGGGTTAGCGCCAATTAGTTTCCAGTCTATTTTGTCGAGCAGCTGATTTGAATTAAAGCCGCCAATGGCCGCCAAAATCGCTTTAACTTTCGAATCGGTAAATGCAGCGTGCAAATCGTCGACCTTCTCCTGGTCGCTCGGACAGCCGCGCTGAGACCGTGAAAAGGCATTTTCACTAAACGTCACCATCAAACCAAGCGATTCCAACGCCATCGTTGCCCGCTGCAAAACAGCCTCGTCAATGTCGCTAGCCGAGCGCGCCAGTGTAACGATTCTAATTTCGTCGCCAGGCTGCAGTTTGTTTGGTTTCATTTTGATCCTTTCTGCTAAAGTTTTCGTTGCTAGCCCTACATCTTCTCGCGAATCTCGGCGATCAGGTCGCGCAGGTCGGCGGCGCGTTCGAATTCTAAGTTAGCGCTAGCTAAATTCATCTGCGCGGTCAGGTCTTTGATAAGATTTTTATACTCATCGCGCGGGATTTTGTGCAGGTCAAGCTTTGGCTTGTCATCTTCTTTTTGCGGGATGATGGCGCGCAGGCCTTCGTCGATCGCTTTGCTGATACCGCGCGGCGTGATGTTATGCTCGCGGTTGTATTTCTCTTGAATCTGGCGGCGACGGCGCGTTTCGTCGATCGCCAAGCGCATGCTATCGGTCATATTGTCGCCGTACATAATTACCTTGCCGTCAACGTGGCGCGCTGCTCGGCCAATCGTCTGAATTAGGCTGCGTTCGCTACGCAAGAAACCTTCCTTGTCGGCGTCCATAATCGCCACCAAACTAACCTCTGGCAAATCAATCCCCTCGCGCAGTAAATTAATACCGACCAGCACGTCATAAACGCCCATCCGCAAATCGCGCAAAATATCGCCGCGCTCCAGCGTGTCGATTTCGCTGTGAATGTAAGCCGTCTTGATACCAATCTCCGTCAAGTAAGCCGATAAATCCTCTGCCATCCGCTTGGTCAAAGTAGTGACTAGTACGCGCTGCTTTTTGTCGACGCGGTCGCGGATCTCGGCGATCAAGTCGTCGACTTGCCCGTCGGTCGGGCGGACGATAATCTCTGGATCAAGCAAACCAGTCGGGCGAATTACCTGCTGCGCTGGCGCCGGGCTGCGCTGGAGTTCGTAATCACCAGGCGTCGCCGAAACGTAAATGACTTGGTTGATGTGTTTATTAAATTCATCAAAGCGCAGTGGGCGGTTGTCTAGGGCACTCGGCAAGCGAAAACCGTACTCGACCAAGACTTCTTTGCGGGCGCGGTCGCCATTATACATGCCGCGCACTTGCGGCACGGTAACGTGGCTTTCGTCGATAATCATCAAAAAGTCGTCTGGAAAGTAATCTAGCAAAGTCGCTGGCTGCTCGCCCGGTTCGCGGTTGGTCAGATAACGGCTGTAGTTTTCGATACCTTTGACGAAACCAGTCTGCTCGAGCATCTCGAGGTCGTACTTGGTGCGCTGACTGAGCCGCTGTGCCTCTAGCAGTTTATTATTTTTCTCGAACCATTCGACGCGCTGCTCGTACTCGGCGCGAATATTCTCGATGGCGCGCTTAATTTTTTCCTTCGGCGTAGCGTAGTGGCTGCTCGGGAAGATAGTGAAGAGTTCCGGTTCTTCCAAAATCTCGCCAGTCAGCGGGTCAATCCGCGTAATTCGATCGACGTCATCGCCAAAAAACTCCACTCGATAAGCCGTTTCACCGCCCGCCGGAAATACATCAACCACGTCGCCTTTGACGCGAAACGCACCGCGCGCAAAGTCGATATCGTTGCGATGATACTGAATATCCATCAATTGGCGCAAAAATTTGTCTTGCAAACGCCGTTCGCCGCGCTTAACGGTAATCGACAAATCATAATAATCCGCCGGCGAGCCCAAACCATAGATACAGCTAACGCTCGACACGATAACTACGTCGCGCCGTGTCAGCAAAGCGTCAGTAGCGGCATGACGCAAGCGGTCGATTTCTTCATTGATCGCCGAATCTTTCTCGATATAGGTATCGCTCGACGCGATGTAAGCTTCTGGCTGGTAATAATCAAAATAGCTGACGAAATAATGAACTTCGTTGTCGGGGAAAAACTGTTTGAATTCGCTGAACAGCTGGGCGGCGAGAGTTTTGTTGTGCGCCAAAATCAACGTCGGCACATTCCTCTGAGCGATAATGTTCGCCATTGTAAAAGTTTTACCGCTGCCCGTTACACCGAGTAGCGTTTGCTCGCGCTGGCCGTCGTGCAAACCATTCAGCAACTGGGCGATCGCTTGCGGCTGATCGCCAGTCGGTTGATACGCAGACTTTAGCCGAAATCGCTGACTATCCATCTGGTATATTTTAACATTTTTAAGCTATTCTAGCTAACCTTGACCGTAGCGTTTGGCACTAACCTGCGGATCGCTGCTATCATGCTCAACATCGGCGTATTTCTTGTCAAGCGACTCAATGACTCGCGCCACTAACCGCTCGGGATTAGCATCGTAAATGACATCTTTAGCGCCCGGCGCCCAAACGTTCTTAAGCAAAGTAATCGTGTAGTCTGCCAAGCCGCCGCTACCCAGCAAGATACCGCAGACCTTACGGCTTTCGAGAGCTGTCGATAGCTCGTGCAAGCTACCCATTCGCCCGCCGACAGTAATCACCGCATCAGCACTGCGCACCAGATGAACATCGCGGCCGACATATTCCATGCCTGTGAAGTTGATGTAGTCGAATTCGGCAGTCGGCAAACGGTAAGTCGAAATATGCTCGCGAAACGAACTAGCCGGCGAGAATCCGACCGACACGCCTTTGGTCTGGCTAACACTTTTGAAGCCGCGCGCAGCAAAGTGCGGCAAGCCGACGGTAGCGCCTGTCAGCAATGTCTTGCCCGAACGTGCGATTTCAGCGCCAATCGCAAAAGCTTTTTCGTGAGCGCTATCAACTGTCTCGCCCGACGCCGCGCCCGATACGCAAATCTGGTATTTCATTATTCTCCTCGTTTCGGTAATTGTTTCTCGGTGATTGGCATAGCGTGCAGTTTGACGCCTTTATGCAAAATACCGTCCTTGGCGCCAATTTTGGTGACAACGCTAGTCGAATTGGCGCTAGCAAAAATAATCGATTCTTTTAAGCTTTTACCTTGCGCCCATTGACTCAAAAAGCCGCTAGCAAAGGCATCGCCGGCGCCCGTGCGATCGACTACCGGCACGTCTTCATACATGCCAGCGCGCACCAATGTCTTGCCGTCAGTCGCTACCACGCCATTTGGACCGTCGCTAACAATCACTGTCGGACAATAGTGCAGCGCCCGCAAGGCCAGCTCCTCGATAGTTTCGCCAGCCACTAGTTTTTGCATCTCTTCTTTGTTGGTACAAAGCACGTCAACTATGTCCAGCAAGCCTTTCAACTTTTCCGGATTAGCTAGCTCCGGACCAGCCGGGTTGAGCATAACTTTGGCACCAACGCGCTCAGCTTCGTCTAGAATCACCCGCAGCACTGTCAGGCTATTGTCGGCTAGCGACGTCGGATAAATCCAATCGGCTTGGCTAATAGCCTGCAAGTTCAAGCGGCTAGCATCCTTGCCAAATGTCCGCCCGCGGTGGTTCAGAATCGTTCGTTCGCCATTGGTTGCGATCAAAATCACTGAATAGCCAGCTTGCATTCGATCATCGATCAAGACGTCGCGCGTATCAACACCCTCGGTATCAAGCGCCGCAATCACCGCCTGGCTAGCCGAGTCATTACCCAGAGCCCACATATAGCGGCTATCCAGGCCCTGGCGAGCAAAAGTTGTCGCGACATTTGTAGCATTGCCGCCAGTGCTGAAGATCACGTCTTCGACCTCCATTTTGATACCTAGCGGCAGCTCGGTAAAGACTTTCTTGCCGCGAGTATGCGGATCAAATTCGTTACTGCGCAAGAATACGTCTTGTGTACCTTTGCCGATTGCTAAAATTTTAACCGCCACTAAAGCGTTGCCTTTCCAGCGCTACCAAAGGCGCCAATTTTCTCTTCGACAACTTTCTGGACAGCATCGTAAACTTCGGGCATCAGCTTGAAAACAGCGTACTCGTCAGGATTCTCGCGCAAAACCTTCTCGAGCGTAGTACGAAAAGCATAGCGCAAATCGCTGTTGATATTGATCTTGCTAACGCCAATTTTGGACGCGTCCTCAAAGTAGTGCAGCGGCGTGCCGCTACCGCCATGCAAGCTAATCTGGCAATCAATCGCCGCGCGAATCTGGCGCAACAGATCTAAATCGAGAATCTTCGGTACCGGATACAGCCCGTGCAAGTTCCCAACCTGCACCGCCATAGTATCGATACCCGTGGCATCGACAAAACTTTTAGCTTCCTCGGGCTTGGTATTCCATTTTTTGACTTCTTCGTAGTCGATCTCTTCTTTATGAAGATTGGAATCGCCAAAGAAATAGCGCTCCTCGGCCTCGACCAGCGCGCCTGTAAACTTAGCATATTCGACGACTTCGCGAGTTTTCTCGATAATTTCCTCGAGCGAAGCATCGTGATTAGCCTGCGAAATATCGATATGAATGAACTCAAAGCCAGCATCAATAGCCTGTTTGCAGCCCTCGACTGTCGGCGCATGATCGAGGTTGATATACATCTCGACACCGTAGTTTTGACTATAATTATCGACCAAATCGCGAATATTTTCGTAGCCGCCCAGCGAAGCTGCTTCGTTAGCGCTGACTTCGACCATCACTGGCGCACTGGTTTTTTGTGCTGCCTGGCAAATCGCGCGTAGCGTTTCTTGATTATCAATATTAAAAGCTCCCACCGCAAAGCCTTCCTGGCGGCTGCGTCGCATTAGGTCGCGCGCCCGGCTGGTACGCTGGCGAATTTCATCAATTGATAAACTCATCGTTGTCTCCTTTCTTTAAAATCCTGCATGGTATTGCGGTACGCGATCAACAAATTCACGCGTCTTCTGGGCGATACTCGCTTCGTCAAGTCCAAAGGCTTGCAGCAACTCGCCAGCCTCGCCGCTCTCGCCGAAACGATCGTTCATACCGATGCGCAATAACGGCGACGGCAGCTGTTCGCCTAGCAGTTCGGCAACCGCGCCGCCCAAACCGCCGGCAATTTGCGCGTCCTCGACCGTAACTACCCGGCCAGTTTTGCGAACACTAGCCAGAATCGTCTCGTTATCGAGCGGCTTGACCGTCGGCACATGTACCACTTCGACCGAGACGCTGCTGCTTTGCAATTCGTTAGCTGCTCGCAGCGCGTACGCCGTCATGATGCCAGTGCTGACAATCGTCGCATCGCTGCCCTGGCGCAACACATACGCCTGGCCAATCTCGAATGGCGAATCCAGTGTACTGAATGTCGGCGTAGCAGCGCGCGTTAACCGCAAGTAAGCCGGCTTATCGGTCCTGGCAAGTACTTTGGTGGCTTTTTCGGCCTCAATAGCATCACCCGGGCAAACGACAATCATGTTCGGCAGCACCCGCATCAACGCGATATCCTCAAACATTTGGTGGGTAGCACCATCCGGCCCAACCGTTGTACCGCTATGTCCGCCGACGATCTTAACCGGCATGTCGTTAAGTGCAATCGTCGCTTTGATTTGTTCCCAGCTGCGCCCCGGGTGAAACGCCGCGTAACTGGCTGCAAACGGAATTTTACCAGCGCGCGCTAGGCCGCTCGCCACTGTCGCTAGGTTTTGCTCGGCGATACCGACCTCGATATAACGCTCAGGAAAAGCCTTGGCAAAAGCATCCATTTTGACGCTCTCAACCAAATCGGCGCACAGACCGACTACTCGCTCATCAGCTTCGCCAGCCGATTTCAAGCCGCGCCCAAAACCAGCACGCGTGGCTTCTGCTTCTGGTTTTTCATTATAAATGTTGTCATTTAGAGGATAATTATACACGACCTTCTCCTGAATATCGTTTTGCATCTTTTTTCTCGAGAATCACTAGCGCTCGGAACATCGCCTTGGCGCTTTCTGAAACAGCGAGCGATTCTTTATTGTTGTATAAATACAACAAGTAGCTTCCTTTACCGTATGCTCGCGAGCAAATCACTGATAAATGCGGCTTACCGCTGCTGTCATTAGCCAAAACGCGAGCACACAAAAGTTGCACAGCGCCGCGGTCATTCGCGAAATCAGCAGATGACTGATACCACTCTATACCAGTCACCAAGTCACCGTTACTCTTCGCATTTCCGATCTTGTCTTCGATAACTTTTCGCGAATTAACTCTATCAGAACTACTGCTAAAATTTTCGCTACCAACCACAGACATAGTCATTAAGAGTCCGCTACCATCAGAATACCAGTGGACGCCATTATCGTTTTCCTTTTCAGCCCAGCCTTCTGGCAATTTGCCGTTTTCGATGCGCCAAACTGGTGAACCCTGCGGCTGGTAATTATCATCAAGCGAGACACTTCGGACAGTTCTAGCGCTGTCCTTTTCCTTGCCTTTGTTATCGCCGGCGTGATCAAACTGCGAGAAAAGCGGCTGCATCGCCCCAGACACTAGAAGTATCGTAACGATAATAGAAATAACAAGCGTAACCGAATTAATAATAATACCGATAACACCTGCTACTTTCGAAGTACCGTAGCGGTTCGCCTTGACAACGCTAGCAATGCCCAGCGGCAAGCCAATCATACTCATCCAGAGCAAGCCAAGTATGATACTAACAGCACCCATCCAGTTGCCCGGCGACTGTGTTGGCGCAGGCTGCGAATATGGATAAGCGTAGGGGCTAGCCGGCGGATAAGCATTGTTTGCCGGCGGAGCGGTATACTGCGGAGCAGCATATTGCGGCGCTGGCGGCGAAACAGGCGGCACTGAGGCAGCTGGCTGAACTGGCGGCTCTGACGGAGCGGATACGGCCGAAGACTTCGGCGGTTTCGGCGGCTTTGGTGGAGTTGGCGGTTTCGGCGCCTTGGACGGCATCGAATTGTTAGACGATTGATTACTCATAATATCCTCCTGCATCTTGCTGTGATTCTGAATGCGCCAAATCAGCCAGCGCCGTAGCCGCCTGATCGCTTGATGGTGCTACGCCGTGCCACTTGTAATCGTATTCCATGAAGCCAACGCCGCGGCCCGGAATCGTATGCGCGATGATACAACACGGCCGATTCTCGATCGCCTTGGCTAAGTTTACTGCGTCGATGATGCCTTCAATATTGTTGCCGTCGATTTCTTGGACGTGCCAGCCAAAACTTTCCCACTTGCCGCGCAAATTTTCCAGCGGCATGACATCTTCGGTCGGGCCGTCAATCTGAATATTATTACGATCAATGAAGAGGATTAGCTGGCGTAGTTTGTACTTACCGGCAAACATCGCCGATTCCCAAATGTTACCCTCATCAAGCTCGCCGTCGCCGGCAATCGCGTACACCCAGCGGTGGCGCTGCTTATCTAGATATTGCAGCGCATACGCGTAACCTGCTGCTTGCCCGATGCCGCTGCCTAGCGGCCCGGAAGTATTCTCGAGCCCTGGTAACTTGACGCGCTCTGGGTGGCCCTGCAGGCGCGATCCGAGCTTGCGTAGCGTCGACAGCTCCTCGACTGGGAAGTATCCTGCCTCGGCCATAGCCGCGTATTGTACTGGCACTGTGTGGCCATTACTCAACATGAAGATATCGCGCTCTGGCCATTCAGGATTCTGCGGATCAATATTCATAATATTGAAATATAGTGCCGTGACGATATCCGCCAGCCCCAGCGCACCGCCTGGGTGCCCGCTCTTGGCCAGCTCTAGCATATGAACTACGTCGCGCCGCACATCGTTGGCTTTTATTTTGAGCTGTGGAATAGATAATTTCTCGCGAGCCACCTAAATTACTCCTTGCTTATTAACTTCTGCTACTAATTTCTGATAAGCTTCTGCTGGATCTGGCGCCGAATGGATAGCGCTGCCGCAGTTGACGATATTAACGCCGCCTTGCGCCAGGCTAAAAACATTTTCGAGCGTCGCGCCGCCATCCCAGCCAACTTCAACGCTAGGATGAATACTGCGAATCAAGCGAACCTTTTCCAGCTGCATCAAGCTGGCCTTGCCGCCATAGTGGCCCAAATCACCGCTAAACACCAGCACGTGATCAACTGCGCTGATGACGTCTTTGACGGTATTTGGCACCGTCGGGCGCAACAATCCCACGCCAGTCTGAATACCCGAAGCTTTGAGCTGCTGGATAGAAGGCTGCAAATCCTCGTCAACTTCGGCATGAAAAATCACCAGCGACGGACGCATCTGCACCAAAGCATCAACATACAAACTCGGCCGCGCTACCATAGCATGGATATCAACCTGCCAATCCTGCGGCCACCACATCTCGCTCAGCTCGACGGTTTTAGTAGGTGCAAATTCACCATCAGCCAAATCTAGATGAACACGCTTAGCGAATGGCGATAAACGCTCAATCGTTAGCTTGTAATCTTCTGCATTTTCGCAGAGCACTGTCGGAACAATCTCGGCCATCAGAAAGCATCCAATTCTGCGTTACGGCGAACAAACCGCGCCGCGCCGGCAAATGGCGTAGCGATCCACTCGTCAATAATTTCTTTCCAGAGTTCTAAGTCGTCGCCCGGAGCGTCCAGTACTCGCGCCGGCAAGCATAGGACGTTACAGTCGTTATCATTACGGCACTCATGCGCTTCGAACTTATCCCAGATCACTGCCGCCCGGATGCCGCGAAAACGGTTAGCTGCCATCGCCATACCTTGGCCGCCAGTGCAAACCAGAATCGCCCGCGGATCAGTAGAATCGTCCTCGCCCAACACCTTGGTCACGGCCATCTGAGCAAACTGCGGGAAGTCGTCTTGCGGATCGAGTATCTTATCACCGACATCCTCCCACTCGATGCCGCGCTTGGTCAGATAAGCTTCAATCTTCTCCTTCAGATAAAACCCACCATGATCCGCTCCTAGAAAAATCTTCATACTACAAGTATAAGCATAATACGCGCCCCTGGCAAGCCC
>CAUSWA010000014.1:0-23157 GCA_963535445.1 uncultured Candidatus Saccharibacteria bacterium
AAGAGAATTTTGGCAATAGTCTGATCAATAAGCGGCGAGTATTACTTGCGGGCGAAGATTTCTTTGGCGCTGAGTTTGCGGTTGTATTCGAGCGCGCCAAAGCGGAAGATGCGTACGGCGATGGCAATGATGATGGCGGCGGAAACGGCTAGCAGGGCGATACCGATTACTGCTTCGCCGATTCCCAGATTGCCAGCAGCATTGCGCAGCATCAGTGGGATTGGCGATGTCAGCGGGAAGAGTGACAAAAATTTTACTAGCGGCGCGTTTGGCATTGATATGAACATTGAAACGGCATAAAGCGGGCCGAACAGTAAGATCATTACTACGCCGAAAAAGCTGCCAGCTTCTTTGGCGGTCGGCACGGCAGCGCCGATAGCTACTAGCAGGCCGGTAAACATCATGAAGCTGCTAGCAAAGGCTAGAAAGCCGATGCCGATACGTAGAGGGTCGACTGGCAAGCTGCTGAGGTCGACTGACGGTAGCTTTAGTTGGTCGTGGAAAAACAAGTAGCCAATAAGCACCGGCAAGACCACCAGCAAGCCTTGAACTATTGCCAGAATTATTAGCGAGATAATTTTGCCGACGATTAAGGTTCGCGCTTCGATAGTGGTGAGAATCATTTCGATAACGCGATTTTCTTTTTCTTCGGTGGTGCTGGTCAGCATTTGATTGCCAAAGAAAGTGATTAGGAAATAAAAGAGGATTAAAAAGATACCCGGCAAGATCATCTCTTGGACGCTGTCGTGGATTTTGCCGTCGCGGTAAATAGTGCTGGTCGAGTTGATTTTGCCTTGGATAATTTTTTGAATAGCCGGATTAACGTCTGACCGAACAGAGGTGGCTAATAGACTGCTAGCCAGGCTGCCGTAGCGGCCGTTGTCAAAAATACCGACATCTTTACCGTAAACTTCGATTGATTGCTGGTCGAGATTCTTTGGGTAGTAGATGTATGCGTCAAGCTGGCCATTTTTGACGCGGTCAATAGCGTTTTGCTTGTCGCTGGGATTAATTTCGGTGGCTTTCGAGGCAGCGATTAGCTGCGGTTTGACCATCTTTGATTCGTCGGTAATAGCAATGCTGAACGACTGGTTTTTGAGCTTTTCGGCAGCGTCGTTGGTAGCTTGATTGGACAAAAAGACCATCCCAAAAATTGCCGCAAACATCAGTGGAAAGCTAATTGCTAGAATCCAGAATGATTTTTTCTTGAGGGCACGAACGACCTCGAAACGAATGACAGTTGATAAATTATGCATTTTGCTTCTCCTCGTTGTTGTGGCTGTAGACTTGAACAAAAATATCATTGAGCGACTTGCCGCCAAATTGCTTGCGAACATTAGCGACGGTGCCGTAAGCATGTGCCGCCCCGTCTTTGAGCAGCAGTATGCGGTCGCATAGACGTTCGACTTCTTCCATTTGGTGAGTAATCATGATAACAGTGGCGCCTTTGGCCTGGTGTTCTTCGATGATTTCCATCAGTAGCCTGCGATTAACCGGGTCAAAGCCTTTGGTTGGCTCGTCGAGGATTAGCAGTTCTGGGTTATCGATGACTGTGATACCGAGTTGGACTTTTTGTTGCTGGCCACCCGAGAGCTTATCGAGGCGAGTTTTGGCTTTGTCGAGCAGGTCAACGCGCTTCAAAAAATCAAGCGATTTTTGCCGGGCGTCGAGGCGGCTCATGCCTTTGAGCTGGCCGAAATAGGTCATAATATCAATAACCGACTCTTTTTTGTAAAGGCCGCGTTCTTCTGGCAAATAGCCGAGCTTGATGCCGCTTGATACCGAGTAAGGTTTGCCGTTAATCAGCAGTTCGCCGGCGGTCGGCTGATAAATGCCGAGCAAGGCGCGAATGGTAGTGGTCTTGCCGGAGCCGTTACTGCCGAGAAAACCAAATGTTTCGCCGCGTTTGACCTCAAAACTTAAGTCTTTGATGACTTCGGTCTTGCCGAAACGCATCTTAAAATGAGCAATAGAAATAATAGGTTCCATATTTTCCATGATAGCATGGGCCAAACCAGTTGTGAAAATTACTAGCAAAAATGCTTGAAAAATCCATATTTAGCGTTTATGCTTGGTATATAGACGCTATATGTATAGTGTTTAGTAAAATAGACAAATATGCAAATAAATTGCGCAAAGCAGACCCAGATGGTCTAGCTAGTTTTTTGCGCTCAAAAATAGCAGCTAAAAATAAGAAAGGAAACGATGGCAGATATTACAGTTGTGAAGCGCGACGGTAGCCAGCAGCCGTTTGACGCTAACAAAATTAATTTAACTCTGCTGGCAGCTAGCGAAGGTTTGCCAGACCAAATTGCGAAAGTAGCGCAAATAGCGGCCGAATTGCAGTTGACACTGTTTGACGGCATTACTACTGAGCAACTTGATGAAGCGCTTATCCAGACGGCAGTCCAAAATGTCAAAGACGACCCGGACTTTGACACAATTGCGGCGCGATTGCTGCTGCGAACTATATACCAGCAAGTACTCGGCGATTATACTAACAAAACTGAGCTTAAAAAGCTGCATGCGCAAAAGTTTCCCATCTATATTCGCAAAGCCGCTAAAGAGGGTTTACTAGATAAGCGAATGGCTGATTCGCAGCTATTTAACCTCAAAAAGCTGGCGGCAGCGCTTGATCCGAGCAAGGATTCACTTAGCAAATATCTCGGCGTAGTTACCAACCGCAATCGTTACGCGCTGCGGCGCCAAAGCGGCGATCCGATCGAGGTGCCGCAATTCACTAACATGCGTATTGCTATGGGTTTGAGTTTTAATGAAGCTAATCCAACTGAGGCAGCGATTGGTTTTTATAAACATATGGCTAACCTGGAATACAGCCCGGGCGGCAGTACGCGTGTTAATGCTGGTGGTTCGTTTCCACAGCTTAGTAATTGTTTTGTCATGGAGGTTCAGGACGACATGGAGTCTATCGCCAAAAGTATCCGTGACACCATGTTTATCGCTAAAGGCACGGGCGGTATTGGTATTAGCATGAATAAACTGCGTGCAGCTGGCAGTCCGGTGAAAACTACCAACACCGAATCGACGGGTCCGATTCCGTTTATGAAAATGATTGACACGGCGCTGTTTGCGGTTAGTCGCAAGGGTAAGAAAGCTGGCGCGGCGGCTGCCTATATGGAAAACTGGCACCTTAATTTTCCGCAGTTTCTAGATTTGCGCCAAAACTCCGGCGATCCGTACTTGCGGACGCGATTTCTAGATACGGCGGTGTTTATTTCGGATGAGTTTATGAAGCGCGTCCAAGACGAGCAGGATTGGTATTTGTTTGATCCAGCTGAAGTCAGCGACTTAAACGAACTATATGGCGAAGCGTTTAGCCGCCGCTACCAAGAATATATCAAGCTAGCAGAAGCCGGTAAAATTAATCGCTTCGAAGTTGTGCCAGCGCGCCAGCAATTCCGCCAAATTCTTGGCAGTTTGCAAGCGACTGGCCACCCGTGGCTAACTTGGAAAGACGCTATCAATTTGCGGGCGCTTAATAACAATACTGGTACGATTCATCTTAGCAACCTTTGTACGGAGATTACCCTGCCAGAAGATGAGAAAAATATCGCGACCTGTAATTTGGTGAGTATTAATTTATCGGCGTTTCTGGGAGCTGATAAAACTTGGGATTGGCAGCGGCTAGAGTCGGCGGTGCGGTCGGCTACGCGGCAGTTAGATAATCTAATCGACATAACCAATACGCCAATCCCTGAGGCGATGCGCAGCAACGAGCAAAATCGGGCGCTTGGGCTCGGCTATATGGGGTTATCGGATGTTTTGGAGAAGCTAGAGATTAGTTACGAAAGCGAGGCTGCCTACGATCTGGTTGACCAGTTAACTGAATTTATCAGCTACCATGCTATTGATGAATCAGCCAATCTAGCAGCTGAGCGCGGCAGCTATCCGAACTTTGCTGGCAGCGGCTGGAGCAAGGGTTTATTACCTATCGATACTGTTGATAAACTTACAACAGAGCGCGGCGTTAAGGTAAAAATTGATAGTAAATCGCGTCTGGATTGGGAAGCGCTGCGCCAAAAAGTCAAAAAAGGTATGCGTAACGCGACCTTGATGGCGATCGCACCGACTGCTAATATTTCGCATGTGGCAGGTACGACGCCGGGACTTGACCCGCAGTTTAGCCAAATTTTTAGCCGTAGTACGCTTAACGGCAAATTCCTAGAGGTTAATGCTAATTTAGTGCGTAAACTCAAACAACTTAATCTGTGGGAATCGCTCAAAGACGACTTGCTGGCGAATCAGGGCGATATTCAAGGTTTCGATCAAATTCCGCAAGCAGTCCGCGATGTTTACAAAACTAGTTTTCAGCTGAGCCCGTACGCCTTTATCGAGGTAGCGGCGCGAGCGCAAAAATGGGTTGACCAAGCGATTAGCCGCAACATGTACCTAGAGTCGCGCGATATTGATGAATATATCGAAATCTATTCAGAAGCATGGCGCCGCGGTTTGAAAACGACATATTATCTGCATGTCAAGCCGCGCCATCAATCCGAGCAAACCACCGTTACATCGCAATCGGTACAGAAAGTTCGTACCGACAGCGCGAAAAGGGTAAGCGGTTTCGGCTTTGCTCGGCGCAAACAATCATAAACGTTGCTAAAATCACAATAATAAGGAGGAAATATGACGCAAACAACACAACCGCAAGGTATTTTGGGATCAGGCCTGCGCGACGGCTTGCAACTCAAGCCAGTACGCTACCAATGGGCAATGGATTTGTATAATCAGGCAGTTGCTAACACTTGGTTCCCGAATGAAGTACAACTAGTGCAAGATTTGGCGGCGTTCGAGAAGCTGACCGACGACGAAAAACACGCGTTGAAGACGGTAATCAGTTATCTGAACCCAAACGAATTGCTTATCAATAAGTCGTTAGCTTTTGGTATTTATCCATACGTCAATGCCGCCGAGGCGCACTTGTATCTATCGAAACAGATGTGGGAAGAAGCTAACCACTTTATGACCTTTGAATACATTATCGAAACGTTTCCGTTTGATCGCCAAGAAATTTACGCAGCAGGCTACGGTAAGAAAAGCCTGAAAGATAAGTCTGACTTCCAGACCAAGTATGTTGGCCGCATGCTGAATGATAAGCTGGATGTTACTACTACCGAGGGCAAAAAAGATTTTGTGCGCAATCTGGTAGCTTATAATATTGTACTCGAAGGCATTTGGTTCTATAGCGGTTTTATGGTCGGCATGAGTTTCCGCAGGCGCAATTTGCTGCGCAATGTCGGCAGTTTGCTAGATTGGATTACCAAGGACGAAAATCTGCATTTAACTTTCGGTATTAACCTGCTGTTGACAATTCTTGACGAGAACCCAGATTTGCAGACGCAAGAATTCGCCGACGAGATTCGCAATCTGATTTTGCAGGCGGTGGCGCTTGAAGAGGCTTATAACAAAGACATGCTGCCAAAGGGTATCTTGGGCTTGAATGCGGATTATGTGAACCAGTATGTCAAGTTTATGACCGACCGCCGTTTAGAAGAATTAGGCTTCGAGAAAGAATACAATGTAGCTAATCCAGCCAAGTGGATGGCGGCGGCCAACGATACGCTTGAATTAGTCAATTTCTTTGAAAGCACCAATACGAATTATGAAGTTAACACCGTAAAGTAGCAGTTTTAGCAATTGAATAAGCAGCTTATTAGCCTATAATGAATATAAGCAAAGGGGGAAATAATGAATCCATCAGCAATAATTAACGACGACATGACGCTCGAGGAAAAACTCGAGGCGATTGAACGCGAGATAGCCAAAGCACAGGCTGAAGCCGATCAAAAAGCTGAAGCTGACGGCCTACCATCAGCGCCAATTGATCCGGCAACACTAACTATGTGCGAGGGTTGCCAATAGACACGCTACATATAGCGTACTCTAAGCGGTTATGCTATAATAAGGGCCCATGAAAGAGCAATCATACATGGGCAAACAGACAAAATATATCTTTGTAACTGGCGGCGTTCTCTCGGGGGTAGGTAAGGGAATTACCGCTGCGAGCATCGGCGCGGTACTGCAAGCCAAGGGTATCAAAGTGTCAATTCAGAAATGCGACCCGTATCTCAATGTGGATGCGGGTTTGCTTAATCCGGCAGAGCACGGCGAATGCTTTGTGACGCGCGATGGTGCTGAAACCGACCTTGATCTCGGCCATTACGAGCGCTTTCTAGATATAGAGTTGACGCAGAAAAACGCTACGCTGGCGGGACGCTTATTATCAGAGCTGATTGCCGATGAACGCGCCGGTAAGTTTCATGGCAAAACTGTCCAACTAATCCCGCACTTAACGCACGCCATTCAAGAGTCAATTATTGCGGCTGGCGAAGGCAGCGATGTGCACATCGTAGAAATCGGCGGTACAGTGGGCGACTACGAGGGGTTAAGCTTCATCGAGGCGATCCGCGAATTTGCTCACAAAATCGGCAAGGAGCGCTGCTTGTATGCGCACGTGGTTTATGTGCCGTTTATTGATACTAGTAAAGAATTCAAGAGCAAGCCGGCGCAAAATGCCTTAAACGATTTGCGCGGTTTCGGTATCGTGCCAGAGATTGTGGTTGTCCGCAGCGACGAGCCAGCGCCTGAGTCGGTTGCTCGAAAAATTGCTTTGTACGGTGGTGTTGACTTGCCGGGGGTGCTGATGCTGCCAAATCTCGATACCGTATTTATGATTCCCGAGCGGATAGCCGCTAGCCCGCTGATGACCATTCTCGATAAGTTCACTGGTAATTTTGCTCAGCCGAATCTCGCGAAATGGCAAGCGTTAACTCAATTGCAAAGCAAAAAGCCAACCGATATCGTGACTGTCGGTTTAGTCGCTAAATATATGGAAAACAAGGATACTTATCTATCGGTGACCGAGGCGCTCAAGAGTGCAGCTTGGCATGAAAATGTTGGTCTGCATATCAAGTGGCTCAATGCCGAAACAGTTACCGAGCGCGATTTCGAGACGGTTGATGCTCTGCTGGTGCCAGGCGGCTTTGGTCCGCGCGGGATTGAGGGCAAGATTGCGGCAGCGCAGTATGCGCTTGAGCGCGATGTGCCGTATTTGGGGATTTGCTTAGGTTTGCAGACAGCGGTAATTGCGGCGGCGCGTCGAGCCGGGCTCGACGATGCTAACAGCACGGAGTTTGATGATGCTACGACGCATGATGTGGTGTATATTATGCCTGGCCAAGAGGGCAAAGAATCGACTGGCGGTACGTTGCGGCTGGGCAATTATCCAGCAGTATTCACGCCAGGGTCGCTCGCTTCTAAGGTATATCAGTCGGATCACACCGAGGAGCGCCACCGCCACCGATATGAGGTGAACCAGCAGTTTCTAGATGAGATTGCCCGCGGCGGCGTGGCGGTGTCGGGCTTGTCGCCAGACGGGCGGCTAGTCGAATTTGTCGAGGCGCCAAATTGCCGCTATTTTGTCGCAACGCAAGCGCACCCCGAGTTTCGTTCGCGGCCAATGCGGCCGCATCCACTGTTTGCTGGACTTATTAGAGCGGCTGTCTCTTGACAAATTATACTACTTATGCTAATATGAGAATATGGCAGAAGAAGAAAAACAAAAAGTAGAAGATTTCGAGCCAACTTACAACGAGAGCAGCGACGATACAGCGATGTTGCGAGCGGTGCTGCAATCGGATCATGCTCGTAATATTACGCCAGTATCGGTGTATCGCCAGCCAGATTTTGACGGCGCGGAAGATTAACTGTAGTAAAAGTGTTATAATATGGTCTATGATTGATTGTGTTATTACACTGAAGAAAATAATTGACAAACTATATCAGCAGCAGGTTGATGTACAGTTAACGCGCCCCGACCCAAAGTTTGGCGACTTTGCGACGAATGCGGCGCTGCAGCTGGCGAAGCCGCTAGGTAAAAACCCGCGCGAAATTGCTGAGGCGATTGCTGAGGAGCTGCGCGGCCGCCAGGAATTTAGCGAGGTCAATGTGGCTGGGCCGGGCTTTATCAATGTGAAATTGAGCGATCAAGCGGTGTTGGAGTCGTTGAAAGTGCGACCAGCCACCAATCGTTCAGGGCAAACAGTGGTAATTGAAACTAATTGTCCGAATCCGTTTAAGGCCATGCACATTGGCCACGCTTTGAATGCGATTTTGGCAGACACGATGGCGAATTTGCTGGCGGTGGATGGTGCGTCGGTGCACCGAGTGAGTTACCACGGCGACGTCGGCACACATGTCGGTAAGAGTATGTGGGCGATTCTTCGCGAAATTGACGGCGATATCAGTAAATTAGAGGCTATTCCGGCTGATAAGCGCAACGAGTTTATGAGTCGCATGTACGTTGAAGGTGCTCGGGCGGCTAAAGAATCGCCAGAAGCCAAGGCGGAAATTGACGAGCTGGCCAAACAGTCATTTGTGCTGGACGACCCGCTGTATAAGAAAGTTTACGAAACGTGCAAGCAGTGGAGCTTTGATGAGATTGACGCTAATGTAGCGCGGCTAGGTAATGTGCCGATTGAGCGGCGCTACGTCGAGAGTGAAACCGAAGTGCCAGGCAAGGCCTTGATCAAAGCAAAAACCCCAGAGGTCTTTACAAAGTCTGATGGTGCATATATTTTCAAGGGCAGTCAATACGGTGCGTTTGATAATGTGTTTATCGGTTCGCACGGTAACGGTTTGTATGGTGCACACGATATGGGGTTAATCCAGCTGAAACATCAAGATTATCCAAACCTGGACTTATCGATTACCGTCAATGGTGAAGAGCAGGCGGCGTATTTCCGCGGGGTGATCGCCGCTAGTGAGTTAGCGATTCCAGAATTGAAAGGCAAATTGTTTAATTATGCGACTGGCCTGGTTAAATTAACAACTGGCAAGATGAGTTCGCGCACTGGCGAGGTGATTACTATTGACTGGCTGTTTAACGAGTTCAAGAAAGCCATCAAGCAAGCTGGCGGCGAGCCGACCGACGAAGTAGTGGCGGGCGCGCTGCGCTATCAATTCCTGAAGGTAAAAATCGGCAGCGACGTGGTGTTTGATATCAACGATGCGGTCAGTCTAACAGGTAACACCGGTAGTTATCTGCAATATGCGCACGCTCGAGCGCGGGGTATTTTGGTAAAATCTGAGCAAGCAGCCACGTTCCCGACGGAATTGTTTGATGAAGATCGGCTGCTAGTCAGGAAAATGAGTGAATACGCTGAGGCGGTTAACCGCGCTACCGAAAGTTTGGAGCCGCATCATATTTGCACCTACCTGTTTGAGTTGGCGCAGGAGTTTAACCGTTACTATGAGAAAAATCAAGTTGTCGGTAGCGATAAAGAAGCGCACCGCGTCGGTTTGGTGGCGGTGTATGCTGATATATTGGAAGCGGGGCTGACGATTTTGGGAATCGCGGCGCCAGAGCGCTTGTAAGGTTACGTTGTAAGGTTGAGGAATAAATAATTACAAAGCGATTTATCACAAGAAACCAGGTTATAACCAAACAGTTAAAGGAGGCTAAATGCCATCAGAAACAGTCAAAAAAGCCAAAAAATCAGCTGCCAAAAAGCTAGCTGACAAAAAATTGGCACAAACAATAGTTAAAGACACCCATATGGGCGGCTTCATCAATTTCATTCGCGAGCAAGGCGTGGTCGGCTTGGCGGTTGGTTTGGCAATTGGTACGGCAGCTGGCGATACGGTCAAAAAGCTGGTGACGGCGTTCATCGACCCGCTGGTGCAGCTGATCGTTGGTTCGCAAAAAGGCCTGCAGGCGGCATCGTTTACCGTCGAAATTGCCGGGCGTAAGGGTGAATTTCTGTATGGGGCGTTTATTAGCTCGTTGATCACATTGCTGGCGGTAGCTTTTGTGGTGTATGCAATTGTGCACCTGTTTAAGCTTGATAAATTAGATAAGAAAAAAGATTAATTGGGCTTTGAAAAACATATCCGCCGGACAAGTACGGCGGATTTTATGCAAGGCGATTTATGCCGGGACAAGATGTGTCAATAAACTAGGAGATAAGCGTACCGACTGTCTCGCCGCGAGCGGCTCGGGCGATATTACCGTCGGTGAGGAGGTCGCAGATAATAACCGGGATATGTTCGTCCATAGCCAGGCCGATGGCGGCTTTGTCCATGACGGTGATGTCAGGGTTGGTCAGAGCGTCGTGATAGCTGAGCTTATCAAATTTGGTGGCGTCAGGGAATTTGGTAGGATCTTTATCGTACACGCCATCGACTTTCGTTGTTTTAATCACAACATCACATTGCATTTCCAAAGCTAGATTCAAGGCAGCGGTGTCGGTAGTCAGGAAGGGCCGGCCAGTACCGCAGGCAACGATGACCACGCGGCCTTTTTGAATGTGGCTGAGCGCTCGGCGGAAAGTGTAGTGGTCGATAAATTGATTGATTTCGACAGTGGACAGGGCGCGGGTTGGCAAGCCAGCGTCGTTGAAAACGTCAGCCAGAGCGATGGCGTTCATCAGGGTAGAGAGCATGCCGATATTATGGGCTGAGACAGGCTGGATGCCGTGGCCGATGATTTGGTTGCCGCGGACGTAGTTGCCGCCGCCGACCATGATGACGACTTCGGCGCCACCGCTCAGGGCTGGTTTGATTTGTTCGGCGATCCAGTGGGCGCGCTTGGGATCGAAGCCGCTGGCGAATTCGCCCTGGAGCTGCTCGCCGGAGAGTTTGAGGAGGATACGTTTAACCATAGGCTTAGTATAACATGGCGCGCCTAAAAAATAACATGGCGCAAAGCACGGCTATAGGTCAGCCAGATCAGACGCTAATCTGTTAATAATTATTATAAAATAGTGTTGACATAAGATAAATAGTGTGCTATTATTGCTCAGTGGCTGGACGGAAAGCAGATTGCTAGACGGCTAGCCCTAGGCAGCATAGCGCTGCATAACGGGCTTTCGTTAGAAAGCTAGCGCTTTAAAATGGAAGAATCTGGTTCAGTATAGCACAGGCTATCGTCCTGGTCAGACTAGCGGTCTCGAAATGTCGAGGCTGGTAGTCTGGCCATGTATGATACCTGGCTGGAATGGCGAACATTCGTGTGCTGTAATGACAGTTTTGGGGCTTCCAAAACGCTTTACAGAGGAACACACGCTCACCTTGAAGGAGGTGAAATGCCGTTTGACTTTCCGGTCGCGGTGCTCGGATCGAGCATCGTGACCGCCAACGGGCTTTTTTCCCGTAGGGCCATTCCGGCCCAACGGGCAAAGGAGCTTGTTGAGGGAGACTTTATCTCGTACGTTGGCCACCTGGCCACGTGCGAGATCCTTAGTACCATTCTGGGAGTCGAGATCCCGATGAACCGGGGTCAGTTCTCTCAGAGGGTGGGCCAGAAGGCCTTGATTTTCAAGCTCAACGGCCGTCCCGCACCCGGGGTGGAGTTGAGCAGAGAAGATCTTGAGGAGATCGGGTTCAGCTTTTTTGAGCTGACCCGTCTCAGCTAAGGGTCTCCCTCCCACACTGAACCGGCAGTAACCCGGGAAAAAACGGATTGAGTAGGCTTCGGCCGAAAAATTCGTTCGCTCTGGAGAGAGCTAAAGGTCTGAGTACGTGTGAAATGGTTCGCCACCTATAATCACGTATCACTACTATCTCTTCCCGCTAACTCGGGACCCCGTCCATGCAGCACTGGCGAGTTAGCGCCGCGCTGCCTTACCTGGCTTCCCCCGCGCCAGTAAAATGCGGGGGATTATTCCTTGAAAGTTTATTATCTTCGACCGATCCGGCCGGCGGTAACGAGCAGTCAAGGCTCGAGAGACAGGAGAATATAACTTACAATGAGCCCAAAGAGGCTAAATCCAGAAAGCCGTGTCACGCCAGAATTGCTGGGTGACGTTAGTGGTATTACACAAGAATTTTCGCGTATAGCGTATAGAAAAGTTAGAGACGACCACAGATATGAATTGCCAGCTTTTACGGTTGGGCAGCCTGCACGTGTATTGCACGAATACATAGAAAGGTGGACGTCTTATAGGCGTAATGATGATTATGAGCTAGAGACTAATCCAGAATGGGATTGGAGACGGTCGGACCATCTCTTGAATAAAGCGAGTGAAAAACATCCAGTCCGCCAGACTATTGAACCGGCCGATTGGTATTATAACGAAGATGAAAAAGATAAGGATCATCCTAATCTGTTGGTAGTGTCTGGGCAGCTATCGGTGGCAGGCCTAGCGACAATCCTTCAAATGAACCCGATATATAGATTGCGACATGAAGGGTCGCATGGCAGCTACCGCCGAGTTACCAGTTGGCGCGATGGTGAGCTAGAAGAGATGCGGCAAACTATCGGCGAAAAGCTAGGTATAGATATGTCTGCTACAGTAGATTTGAGGCGCGGCAATGTAGTCTTGCCCGATGGCGATGATCGCTGGCTGCAAAAAGAGCAAAGAGTGACGCATAGCGGTAAGCTATACACGCCAGAAATTAGCCGCGAAGTTATCAGAATCAAGGACTTAGAATTAGAAGAGAAAGCAATTACTCCTGAGGCGCAGAAAGAAATTTCGTCAACGCGCGAATACGTATCTCGTTATCTAGATAATGTTCGGGATCCAGCTCTGCGCGAGCAGGCGGCTGGTATTCTAGCGATGCTTGACGAAGCAGAGCGCGGTTTTCAGCTGCCAGAGCAGCGTTCGGCAAATATCCAATCAGCAGTTAGATCGGCAGAACAATGGCGTGAAAGGGTGTGGCAGATGGTGCCGCTCTGCGGTCCTAGCCATTCTGGCGAACGCGAGACGCGCCATGATTTACCGCATAGATTCTCGTTTTTTACACGTACAAATGGTAGGACTGGTAGAAGCATAGCCTACGTGATAGGTACTGACGGTGAGCTTATTGAGCCTAGCAAATCTGGCTATCGCCGCGATGATGATAAAACGTGGGGTCCGGAAGTTCTTAGCGAAGATATGGTTATTCTTACGCATGAGAAAGCTTATACAGCCGCTCCGCATGAATTTGGCGTGCGTTACGAGCCGCCGCAGGGTATTACCGAAAAGCAGCTTGAGCGAATCGAAGCTATCCAGAAATCTATCGCCGAAGAGTGGGATGGCGCAATTGGTATGTCTGGTAAGGAATCGCCGTCAATCGGTGATGGCTGGGGCTTTACGGAAGGAGACTTAAACGACGAAGCGCAAGCCAAACGCGACGCAGAGATAAATTCCCAAGATATGGGTAGTTTATTAGCAGCTCTACAGAATAGATTCAATAATTAATATAGATTGAAAGATAAGAGACTTACTATGAGTGAAAGAGTGAAGATGCCAACCCCAGGAGATTTGTTTGGTGCTCCTAGGCGTCCCGATTCTGAGGTGGCTGTACAAGAATCTAGCGATGGCACAAATCCGGATGATACAGCGGCTAGCGCGGCTGTACTGGATCATACTAGAGACGACGTGCCGGCAGAGAAATTACAGCACCTCGGTGCTCTAGACGAAAATGGCGAATTGACTGAGATTGGCCGCCAGATGGAACAATTTGCCAGCGAAAGTCCCGAGCACGCCCGTATGCTGGCCGAAGCAGAACGCTTCCCTGAAACAGTGCGAATGCAAGTTGCCGCTATAGTGGCCTTGCAGAAAATACCAGCAGACTTGGTCGTGTACGGCAGCAAGAAGAGACCATGCGAGGAACGCTGGAGAAATCTAATAGACTCAAGATACAATGATTCCGATTGGTTGAAGCAACTAGAGGTGTTGGCGTCTATACAAAATATGACGAGGGAAGAGCTGCTCGGACACGATATACGGCCAGGTGTTCCTGGTAAGATTAAACGCGAATTGCGCCGCTTAAAAACTCAGCAGGGGCTAGATGAGTACGACTTAACGCTTCCATCTGATGAAGAGCGCCAACAAATAGTGAAATGTATAATAGCGGGTAGCGCCGATAAATTATGGCGCCAGATGAAGATAACAGATTTAGTAAGTAGTAATTACACGCGATCTGAAGTGTTCGCCGTAGATACTTATAGATTAGTAGATACAGATAAAGGCAGGCTTTATCGCAATAATAAAGGCGAAGAAAGAAAACGGAGCCAGCGATCGCTGATTAAAATGGGCCAGCTGGTGGTGGCTGATCCAGAGGATATACGTTTTCGACAGAATGGTGAAGAGGTTAAAATACCAGTTCTAAAAGGTATCACCAATGTTGAATTAAGCGACCTGCGGGAGGTTGCTCCGCAGCTGTTTGCTGATGAAGACAGAGGTTTTGTGGTAGGCAGCGACGATAAGCCGGTTAAGTTAGTAGAATCCGTATTGGACAACGGGTTGCTCCAGCTGGGCGAACAACGGATTGCAGCTGAGCCTAGCGAGGAAATGGCTGATTTCGTCGTAGAATACATTGCAGAAAAGGATAGAACAAGGCTCGTGGGCCGTACCAACACCCAGTTAGATAGACTTACCAGAAAGTCGGGCCAACCGTTTAGAGAATTCAGCGATGAAGATTTGAAAACGCGGATTGCCGAGCATCTCGCGACAGTCGGCTTGACAGATGAAAACGGCGAACTTCGCAGAATCAGCGAGATTGCTGAAGGAATTGCTAGCTTTACCGCCGCAGAATCTTGCGGGCAAGAGGTTGTTGACAAGATAGAACGTCTCTATCCTGATTACGTTACGAGCGGTGATGAAAGACTAGAGTTAGAATACCAAAGAAACGAAAAATACACGGGCCCGTATTTCAGCCACAGAACAGTTAATGTCGATAATATTCTTGATATAGATCCAGAAGCTTTCGAGATACCGAGCGGGCAGCAAATTATGTGCCAAATAGAGAAGAAGGAATCCATCGGTTACGAAACCTGGACAAGTCTTGTAATTGTTCCGCCAGAGAAGGTGCGTGAAAAAGCTAGCCAAATCCGTGCTGAACAACAAAAACAAGAAGAGGCCGCCAAACGCGAACGAACTTTTTATGCAGATGTAGAGAACGCTATAGCCTGTATGGAGTCTTTTGGTAATAAACTTCCAGTAGAACTTCAAAAACAACGGTTGGCGCTAACAATTGATTTGGGGTATGTTGCCTACGGAGACGAAAACTCTGCTGAAAAACTAAACGAGTTAATAACAAAAGTAACCTCATGGTGCGCAGCTTGCGGAGAACATCAGTCGTTGTAATCGGAGTTCAAAAGCATGGAACAACGTAAAAGTTTGATTATCAGCCGCCGCAGCCGGCCAGTTGTTGGCTATTTCAGAGACGGACAACCTGTTGTCGACAAGTTTGACCCAACGCGTTCGCATATACATTATCCGGCAGATCCTGTTGAGCGAGCAAATTTTGAAGTTGCCTTGCCACGAGTGATTGCCGGAATAGAGCCGCGGCCGGATGATAGGAAAATTGTTCGTACTGAAGAGACAGAATATTCGTTCGATAGTGGTCTAGTTCACATTGATGACAGCAATCAAGAACAAGTTTTTTATGCAGTGAGAAAGGGTCGTTCAGGTTACTCGCAGTTGATTCCTAGAGAAGACGTCACATAAGAGGATGTTCAAATAACAAGTGATGTAACAGTGGTTGTGAAGCTAAAAGGTGTTGGCGGTCGCGATCCTAAAAATCTTTTCTGGGAGGTAGCAACCGCGCATGTTGGCGGTGCAGGCGGCGGAGAGCCGGGTGATCCGTCATTAGTAACTCCCGAACAAAGAGCAGAAGCTGAAAGGTTATGGCTTGATAAAGCGATTATTGTGGATGGCGGAGAAGGTGGTATGGACGAGAGACACCCAATATTGCACAGCCGCGAGGAGTATTTAGGATGGCTAGCTGCTCGCTATGCGTGGTTGGATAGCAACCTTCGGCGCCAGCGGCGGTAGTTTTTGGGTGCGGGCTGAGAGGGACTTGGCTGCTTCGCGCTAGTGCTTAACATTATTATGGTAGTAATTGCAAGAATGTGTTATAATACTGGCGAGGGGCTGGGGCGATGCCGCCGGTCTCTGGCGCACTTTAATATAGACGTAGAATCGAGCCCTCTTTGATGCTGCGAAACGGTGGTTTTCACGGCGCTAAAGAGGGCTCGGTAACGGATCGAGCTCCAAGATCGCCCCGGAATGGGGCAGAGAGGAGTCAGAGATGGCCGAGGGTAGAGACATGAAGAAGACCCTCCTTGTCGTGGAGGGGTATCTTAGGGTCTTTCCGACCCAACACCTTCAAGTGTTGGGTCGGGAATTTACACATCGGGAGGGCGCGAGCCTTCCCGATATTTGCGTGTCTATGTCGATGGATGCTCCCGAGAGTAGGGAGCTCATCGACGTTAGGATCGTTTTCCTGGGGATGACAGGATATCCCCAGGAAATTATTTATTCCTCCGCAAACACCATCAACTCTGTCATGGTGACCAGGCGTCCCAGTGATGCCTGGCAGCTCGTCGAGGCTATCTATGCCGGGCTACCGCTCAGATCCCAGCGATAGCCCTCCCCCATCCCGCCCCGGCGGGGGTTGCCTGGCCTTGCTCGGCCGCAACTCTCGCTGGGGCGGCAGACCCCTCTTCGCGCCAGGAGGGGTATTTTCTTTGCTTGACTTTTTAAATTGTTTATGCTATAATAGTAAGCATGGAAAAATTAAGCCCGGCTCCGAGTGATATAGAGGCGAAGATGCATCAGCCTCGTGTTTTGCAAGTACTTGATAGCGGCGAGCGCCGCGTAGAATTTGGAGGAATTAGCTGCCAGCTGAAATATTATGATTGCGAGCAGCCTGGCAACCCGGAAGCTCGCTGCAATGAAATATATGAGTATGAGCTACCTGCCGGTGTTATTGAGCGGGCTAACTTGGGTTTTGATTTAGATAACTACCGTCATTTATTGGTGTAAAGGGCGGGGCGGCTCGCCAGGTTTTGGAGTCTCTAGTGCATAGCGACCGTCAGTTACCACCTCCTCGCGATGTCGATTTGGTAATTTTAGAAGAAGTTGTTGCTAGCGGCGATTATGATCCAGATGAGATTCGGGCGGTAGCGAGCGATCTTTCAGTGCGTTTTTCGCCGCGTGATGCAATGAATGGCTATGGTGCGGAACCTGTACAATCTACAGCTGAGTTTATGAGGCAGCATGATTTTACAATCAATCAAGTGCTTATACGCAAGGACAATGATGCTTGGAGGCTGTTGGCTAGTACGCAAGCGGTATTAGATACTGCTGAGCATGTTATCAGGCCAACAGTATTTGAGCACGATCCTGATTATGACTATCGAATTGGCAATAAATTAGCTCTCAAGGCCGTGCGGCTTCTTTCAGATATGCAAGTTCAAGGGATTGACGATGTAAGTATTAAAAGCGTCCAGCTGCCAGACGATATTTATGGCGATCCAAGAGACGATTATTTTATGCAAACGCTACAGCTAGACAAGGCGTTAGAGGTCAGCGACGAATTGGCTGAACGCTACGTAGAAAATCTGAGGTCGTACGGGATGCTGCCGTATGGTTGTGAAGATATGAGTGCTGCCGAACTGTACTATGAATTGGTTAGTTGTATAGGTTTCGTTCCGTCTGATGGTAACGCGTCTGAAGTTTTTCGGATTGAAAAAGAAAGCCGTATGGAGCTTGGCGGCGCAGCAAGGTTTGGAAATGCTGTCGAACGTTTGCTGCAGCAGGTGCCGGAACAGTTTTCTAGAGATTACTACGATACCAAAAAGTAGTATACTAGAATTATGAAAGCTAGTTTCAAGCCGAAAAAGATTTTATGGATAGATTTGGAAATGACCGGGTTGGATCCGGTGCGTGATGAGATTTTGGAGGTGGCGGCGATCGTTACAGATTGGGATTTTACGGAAATTGCGACGTATGAGGGAGTTGTGCGGCACGATCCGGAGAAGTTGGGTAAACTGCTGGATCGCAATGCCAGCTTTTGGAATGAGCATCCAGCAGCGCGGCGCGGTCTGGAGGAACAAAATGTCTCGGGCAAGCCGCTGGCCGAGGTGGAGCAGGATTTGCTGGCGTTTTGCGATGAACATTTTGCGGACGAACCGCGGATTTTGCTGGGCGGCAATTCAATCCATCAAGACCGGCGGTTCATTGACGGGTGGTGGCCTGCGTTGTCAAAAAGACTACACTATCGGATGCTGGATGTCAGCGCTTGGAAAGTGGTGTTTGAGGGCAAATACGGCAAGAAGTTTGCCAAGCCAGAGGATCATCGGGCGCTGGAAGACATTCGCGGTAGTATTCAAGAACTAAAATATTATTTGAAGAAGGTGAAGGCGTGACAGATAAAATATGGCATGATATCAGCGAGGATTCGCTAGAAGTACGGCAAAGTTTAATTGAAAAATTAAACTTATCGGAGTTGCAGCGGCGGATTTTGATTGAGAACCGTTGGCTGCCGCAAGCGGTCGAAGGCGGCGATTGGCTACTGATTAAGGCGGAAATCCCGAGTATTGAACGCCGCAATGTCCATTGGCAAGGGTTGACGATTTTGCTCAGTAAAAACAAAGTTATCACCTTGCACCGCGACGAATTAGATAGCGAGGTTACCGAGCGGATTGAAGCGTACCGGCCAGGCGCTCTGTCGCCGTCGCTAATCGCAGCAACGATGATTCAATTTACAGTCGAGCAGTATATGCCGATTCTTAACTCAATTGACGACGTAACCGATCAATTAGAAGATACAATGATTCGCGATCCGGGCAAGCATCAGTTGCAGCAGCTTTTTGTGTATAAGCGCCAATTGGCGGATTTGCGCAAAGTGATTTTGCCGCTGATGAATATGCTGAATGGCTTGAGCAACGGCCGGTATAGTATTTTTGATGAAAAGTGCGCAATATATGCGCGCGACAGCTATGATTACGCTTGGCGAGTGCACGAGCTGATCGATACCATGCGCGATTTATTGACTAGTGCTCTGGATATGTATCTGTCGGTGGTGTCCAACAGAATGAACGATGTGATGAAGCGCTTGACGATTGTAACGACGATATTTATGCCGATGTCGTTTTTGACGGGTCTGGCAGGCATGAATTTTTCGCAGCTGCCGTTTCATAGCGATGTAATGTTTTGGATAACGATAGCGCTGCTGGTCGTTTTGCCGATATTGATGCTGGTATACTTTATACGGAGCAAATGGCTATGACGCACCAGCAGTTTGAAGAGTTTTTGCTAAGTTTGCCAGGCGCCTGGTTGGACTATCCGTTTGGCGATAAGGTGGCTGTGTACAAAGTCGGCCGCAAAGATGCTGGCCAAAGCGAAAAGATGTTTGCGTTGATAGCCGAGGGTTCAAAGCCGTTGCGGATTAGCTTGAAATGTGATTCGCAATTGTCGTTAAAGTTACAACAAAAGTACGAATCGGTTCAGCCAGGCTTTCATCTCAATAAAAAACACTGGATTACGGTGATTTGCAGCGGCCAGCTCAGCGACGAAGAACTTTTTGATCTGGCGCGATTAAGTTATCGGCTGGTGACGGAATAGCTGCTACTGCTTGGTTGAAGCGAAGTCGTGGTAAGCTTTGAGGATAACATTGATATTATTAATGGATTCGTCGCAGAACGAGCGGATTGATTTGGAGTCGCTAACCTTTTTAAGCTTGTTGAGTTGCGACTTTAAAATGGTTAATTCGTAAGTCATGGCGGTGGCGTAGCTGCTGTCGAGCTTGCCTTTTTGGTAGGAATCGTTGAGCTTTTTCTGCAGGGCTTCTAGGTAGTTTTTTTCGGTACTAGAGGATTTTTTCTGGATTTTGCGCTCTTTGATGATGGCGTCTAGACGGGTCTGCATGGTCGTCAGGGTGCTGTTGAGCGCAGTGTTGGCCTCGGCAATTTCAGTCTGCGTCAGGCGGCCTTCGTTTTCGTCGACGACTTTGTTCAGCGTATCGGTGCGGTCGCGGATCGGCTGGATCAGACTGTTGGCATCAGATGCGCCAGGGTTGATGATTAGAATCAAAATGATGATGACGCTAGCAATAACAGTGCCAATGAGCGCAAATATAGCAATTCGATTGATGGTGTGCTGTTCTTGCGGAGCGATACGGTTAAGGTAGTCAACAGTATTATAATCATCATCCGAGCTGCTGGCGTAAACTGGGAAGGTGCTTAGCGGCTGTGGTCCTGTGTCGTACGATGGCGCGGTTTGGTTAATTTGCGATAGTTGATCAGGCTGATTAGCTGCCAGGCTGGATGTTTGCTGCGGGTATGTCGGCGGCTGCGACTGGGCGGCTTGGCTATTGTAATACAGATTAGGCGCCATTTGCTGCTGCGGTGTTTGCTGGCCGTAGACCTGATTGTACGGTGCAGCTGGCTGCTGCGGGTTTTCTGGCGGTAAATTATTAGCAGAACCCTGCGAATACGGTTGTTGCGGATTGGTGTACGGGTCCTGATTCATATCTATATTTAACCACAACCGATAACAGAGGTAAAGAGTGATATACTAAAATGTATGGATGCCAAGGAGGAAATTCGCTCGCGGCTCAATATCGAAGATGTGATTGGCGAATATGTTGAGCTAAAGCGGGCAGGGCGCAGCTATAAGGGGTTAAGTCCGTTTACTGGCGAGAAAACGCCAAGCTTCTTCGTAAGTCCTGAAAAAAATATTTGGCATGATTTCTCGAGCAACAAGGGCGGCGATATTTTCGCTTTTGTGATGGAGGCTGAGGGGATGGATTTTCGCCAGGCGATGGAATTTTTGGCGCGCAAAGCTGGGGTTGACCTCAGCGAATATCAATCGGCTGGTGCCAAAAAGCGCAGTGCTTATAAAAAGCGGTTGTTGGCAGCCAACGAGCTAGCAGCACGATATTTCCAACAGAGTTTATTGCGTAGCCAGCAGGCGATTGAGTATGTTTTTAAGCAGCGAGGATTGTCGCGGCAAACTGTTCAGAATTTTCAGATTGGTTATGCGCCGGATAGCGGCACGGCGTTGCTGGCGGCGCTCGAAAAAAGAGGTTTTACTAGACGAGAGATCAACGACGCGGGGCTATTAAACCGCTATGGCAAAGATTTGTTTCGCGGTCGAATGATTATTCCGTTGATGGATCAGGGCGGGCAAGTGATTGGCTTTACTGGGCGGATTATTGGCAATGTGCCGAATGCGCCGAAATATCTGAATACGCCGCAGACATTACTGTATGATAAAGGTCGTCATATTTTCGCGTTGAGCCAGGCCAAAGAGGCGATCCGCAAAAGTGGCTTCGTAGTGATGGTTGAGGGAAATTTGGATGTAGTTAGCAGCCACCAAGCGGGAGTGGCGCAAACAGTAGCGACTGCTGGCACGTCGATGACTGAAAATCATCTCAAAGCGGTCAAACGGCTGACTAGCGATGTTCGCCTCTGTTATGATAGCGATAAAGCGGGTGTGGCAGCGACCGAGCGGGCAATTGAGCTGGCTTCGCACGAGGGTGTTGAGCTGACGATTATTTCGTTGCCAGATGGTGCTAAAGACCCAGATGAATTGATCAAATCGAGTGTTCAGGCGTGGCGCGAAGCGGTAACTCGCAACGAGCCGGCTGTCGAATGGGTGTTGCGCCAGCATGCCGAGCGCTGCGATTTGGATACAGCGGTTGGCCGGCGAACTTTTACTACGGCAGCGCTGCGAATAGTGCGCGGGCTAGCTGACCCTGTCGAGCGCGAATACTATATCAAGCGGATAGCCGCTATGTCGCATACTAGCGAGGAGGCGGTTCGCCAAAAATTAGCTGGCGAGCCAGTCAAGAAACAAACTTTCAAACCTGTTGTTGCAAATACATCGATTATTAAGAATGAACAGGCGGTGCTAGAGGATAACATTTTGGCTTTGGCGCTTTATGATGCTAGGTGTTTAGAAGAATTGCGCCGCGCTGGCCGCCAGCAGTGGAGCAGCGCCGAGCGAGAGTTATTAGCGACGGTATTACTCGAGGAAGATAATCCGCAAAATCGCCCTAAAAAGTTGCAAAAAGCTGATATTTATGTAAAAATGGTATCATTGCGCGCTGAGGAGCGTTATGCAGCATGGAATAGCGGCGATCGCTATGTCGCGATGTGCCAACTGCTGCGGGATAAAGAGGATAAACATAACAAACAAACTCAACAAGAATTATTAGCTAAGTTACGCGACGCTGAAGCTGCTAGCGATGAGGCAGCGGCTAGAGAGTTGCGTGCGGCACTCAATAACATAATCAAGGAGAAAGCTCGTGACAAACGACGACCAAGCGCAGAAGCCATCTGACGACAATATACAAGATCAAGACATCAATGAGCCTGATATCAACGATTTGATGGACGAAGATACTCCTGAAGATGTACTCAACGCTAATCAATATTTCGATGATATTTCGGACGACTCAGTGCGGCTGCATTTGCGCGAGATTGGCAAAATCCCGCTGCTGAGTGCCGAAGAAGAGCTAGAATTGGCAAAACGGGTCAAAGAAGGTGACAAGAAGGCCAAAGACAAGATGGCCGAGGCGAATATGCGTCTGGTGGTATCGATCGCTAAGCGGTATTCGGGCCGCGGCTTAGACTTCTTGGATTTGATTCAAGAAGGCCACACTGGCTTGTTGCGCGCGGTCGAAAAATTTGATCCAGATAAAGGCTTCAAATTCTCAACCTATGCCACCTGGTGGATTCGCCAGGCGATTACCCGGGCGATTGCTGACCAGGCGCGGACGATTCGTATCCCAGTTCATATGGTGGAAACCATCAATAAATTGTTGCGCACGCAGCGGCGCATGACGCAGGAGCTGAACCGCGAACCGACGATTGAGGAGCTAGCTAAAGAGCTAGAGATGGAACCGGAAAAAGTCGAATATGTCATGAAGATCAAGCAGGACATTTCGAGCCTGGACGCTGGCGTTGGCCGCGACGGCGATGACGAAGGCGAGTCGGTGCTGGGCGATTTCATTGAAGATGAGGGTACGATTAGTCCGGAGGAATCGGCCTCGAACCAGCTGTTAAAGGAACAAGTTAAAGATTTGCTAGGCACGCTGAGCGAGCGCGAACAAAAGATTGTGCGGATGCGCTTTGGTCTGGATAATGGCAAGAGCCACACGCTCGAAGAGGTCGGCCAAGAATTTGCAGTGACGCGCGAGCGAATTCGCCAGATTGAAGCTAAAGCGCTAGCAAAATTACGCAAGCATAAAGACGCTAAAAAACTTTATACTTATCTGCAATAGCTTTGGTTTTAGGTGTTATAAGTTAACAAAACCAGTTGTACTGAGTAGCGAATTAATCTTGGCGTATAGCGCAGTGATATCGCTGTCGTTAATTAAATAATAATCAGCGATAGCTATTGGTCCGCCTTTTTCGAT
>CAUSWA010000015.1:0-22525 GCA_963535445.1 uncultured Candidatus Saccharibacteria bacterium
GTTTGCACCGAGGCTAGGCTGGCGTTGTCGATGATTACTCCGTGCATAGAGTTATATTTGTCCAGGGTAATAATAGCCATTTTACTGGCATACAATATTGTGTAGCAGCCGTCATCTAGTTTTGGTCCGGCTAAGTAGCGGCTGTCCGCCAAGCCTGTCGTTATGCGCAGGGGCTTGGCGTAGCGCAAGACGTGTACTCGTAGATTTCGTTTGGCGCGTTCGCGGCTAAAATTCGGAAAGTTGTTGTACAGATAGCGGCTGACGCGCGGCGAAGAAATTACGCGGTACAAGTTAATCTTTTGCAGGCGGCAAGTACTCAATATATCGCGCAAAATATTTGCCAAACCTTCATCTCCCTCGTAAAATGCCGCCATATGCCGGGTTTCGGTGATTTTGTTTGCGGTTCGTAGGCGGACAATGTATTGATCAAGCTGTTGGTCAGCTGCCTGCAAAGCTTGCTGCTTCTCGTGTAAAATTTCTGTCAAAATGGCTGGATCCTCGGCGCGGTAGCGCAGCTGCTTGCCTTGGGTGACGCTGTTGACTAGTCCGGCTGCGCGCAGGCTTTTGATAGATTCATAGACGCTGCCGCGGTTGATATTTGTGGTTTCTGCGATGGCTCGCAGCGAACTATTGGGAATTGCCAGCAGCGCTTCATATACGCGTTTGTCACGAATAGACAAACCGATAATAGAAAAATCCATATCTGTAATATAGCATGAATTATAAAATTGTCATAAAAAATCAACCATTTTGTCTAGAACTGATGTTGGTTATGCTGTAGGATTGGCTTGGTGATGGAAGGAGGATGTTATGGCAAACTTTGAAAGAGATGGATCTAGTAGACGGAAACCAGGAGAGGGTAAATACTCAGGCGTAAGCGAACTAACGGGCGCGCGTATATGTTCGGTTCGTGTATCGGGGGAGCAGTTTAATTTTTTGCGCACAGCAGCACTTATAAGCGACGGAAAAAAGACCATGGGCGACATTATTCGCGAAGCTGTTGGTAGATATACGAGTGAAGTCATAAACAGCCCAGGGTTTCAAGAGGAAATAGGCAGACTAGCTATACTCTTAGATAGATACGGTCGGTCAGATAGCCAGAATCACGCTGAATAGCACGAAAATAGCAATTATTGTTATAATACAAACAATAAGCAGGAGGAACATGAATTTTCAAGATTATTCGCAAAAAGCTATTTCAACGCTAACCAGCGATCACGCCTACGGCGACGTCAGTGCTGATTTGATGGCGCAAATACTAGGTTTGGCTGGCGAGTCGGGCGAGGTGATGGAGAAGTTCAAAAAGCTAATCCGCGATAAGCAGGGTAAATTAAATGACGATGATCGCGCGGAGATTATCAAAGAATTAGGTGATGTGCTGTGGTATGTCAATTCAGCGGCACATTTGCTCGGGTCTAGCTTGGAAGAAGTGGCGCGGCTTAATAACGAAAAGCTAGCCAGCCGACAGCAGCGCGGCCAGCTGCATGGCAGCGGCGATAATCGGTAAAACTCTAAATCTTCAGATGCTGCCGCAGCCACTCGTCAATGGTGCCAGCGCCCATACAGAGGACTAGTTTGCCTAACTCGCGGTCAAGCATGATAGACTTCCACAAATCATCGTTGAGGCTGGCAATATGTACTTCGGGGCGGGTGAGGTTCTTGGTTAAGTCTGCAGGCGTCAGTATCGGTAAATCCGGATTCTCGCGTGTCAAATATGTCGGCAGCCAATATACGCTGTCAGCGTAGCGAAAAACCTCATTTGTGTACATTGATTGAATTTCGTGCTGGCGAACGTTTTGGTGCGGCTGGTAAACGAGAGTTACTTCACGGGATATCTCGTGCGCCATTTGCAGCGTAGCATAAATTTCGGCTGGGTGGTGACCATAATCGGAGTACAACCCAGGCGCCAAACGCTCAAATCGTCGTTGTGTACCAGGGAAGTTCTCGACGGCCACCTTCACGATATCAGGATTACCTAGCTTTAGCCGCTCGCAGGCTTTGGCAACCAGTGTGGCGTTGGCCCGGTTGTGCCAGCCTGGAATGCGAAAACTTTTAACTTCCTCGTCTTTGAGCACCCAAGATTTATTAACTGGTTCTAAACCGGTAAGAGTGTCCTTCTTCCAGAGAATAGATAGTTCGCTTTGTCCGAGAAATTGTTGGAAAGCTCTGGTATAAGCGGCTTGAGTTGGGTATGTATCTGGATGATCGTAATCAATAGAAGTAATCAGCGAAAGGTATGGGCTGAAATGCAAGAAGTTACGATCGAATTCATCGCACTCATATATGAAATACTCGCTGTTCGGCGCATAGTGCCCGCTCGGCCCAAAACTGATAGTGGTGCCAATTGAATAACTGATTGGGACGCCGAGTTGGCGCAGCACCCAAATCATCATACCGGTAGTTGTTGTTTTGCCATGAGTGCCAGCAATAGCGATCATCTTGAGGTTCTTTTCGCTCATAATGTAGCGCAGCAGCTCGTCGCGCTTGGCTGTGTAAATGCCTAATTTTTGCGCTCTCACTAGTTCTGGGTGGTCAGCAGGCAAGGCGGCGGTGTAAACGAGCCAGTCGATACGGCGCTGCTTATGGCAGTATTCTAGGTAATCGCCAGACTGGTCATTAGTGACGACAATGCCGCGCTGCATTAATTCGCTAGTTTCTAGGCTCGAGTGCGCGTCCGAGCCTTGTACGCTATGTCCGGCGTCATGAGCTAATTCAGCTAACGGTCCGATAGCGACGCCGCCAATGCCAGAGAAATAAATATTCATACTTCTACTATAACGCAATCAAGCTGCTCGTGGTATACTATTAAGTAATGAAGGGCGGGAATAATGGCCGATAAACGCGCGGCGAGGCGAAATCTTCGGCGTCTTGAGCGAGTCAAGACCTGGCAGCTATTGATTTTGTTTGTACTAGTTTGTTTTGTAGCGGCAACTTTTTTGCGTATTAATAATGTTGGCATGATACAGCGCCGCAGTGCTGTGGCGACAGCTGATAAATCAGGCAACGAAACACAAATATTTAATCGCCTGCAAGATTTGCAGCGTTACTCAACCACGCATATGAATGCTAGCAGCGGCGTGATTTATTTGCAGCATCAGTATGAGCGAGACTCGCAAGCAGCTATCCAGAAAGCTTCAGCGGCGTCGTCCGAGAACGCGAGAGTTCACGCTCAGGCCGAGGCGGTTTGCCATCCGCAATACAGCGGTTGGTCGATGGCTTATATTCAATGCTTTGTTAACGAATTATCAAAATATCCCACCTCTGACAAACTCAAAGACCCAGAATTGCCCAACACCGAACTATACCGCCACGAATATACGTCGCCGCTTTGGACGCCTGATTTTGCTGGCTGGTCGATAGTTTTGGCGGTAGTGATTTTGGTAGTTATAGTACTGCGTTTGATTAGCCTTGTAATATTACACCTATTATTGCGCTATAAATATCGAGCTGCTTGACTGGTACGACTAGGGGTGTAAAGTGTTGACACTCAATGCAGGTTACGATAAGCTAACAGATGTAAACCAATACTTAATAGGAGGTATAAAACAATGGCTTACAAGCACACGAATTCAAAGGGCGTCACTTATTATCTACACAAAACTGAAGTTACACTTCGCGGCGGCAAACCGCAAACCATCTATTTTTTCACTAAGGTAGAGAAAAACGAAAAAGGCGAGCCGTGCGATTTGCCAGAGGATCGCGTCGTTAAAGAAAACCCGCGCAATGGCTTTCTGACAGTTTCTAAGAAGAAATAAATTTTGCTGTTTTTTAAAACCCTCGGCTTGTCAGCTGAGGGTTTTTTGTGGTGGCAAAGTGCTTGCGTTTAGATAGCAAGTTTGCTACTCTAGATATGTAAACAAACAGGTGCACAAAATTACCTCCCTGATTACCCTAAGGGAGGTTTTTTGATTTCTGTGGTTGATTATGGTGGTGGGGGCGGTTGGGATCGAACCAACGACCAACAGGTTATGAGCCCGCTGCTCTAACCCCTGAGCTACGCCCCCATTGCTGGTATTATAGCGTAAAATCATTGTGACGTACAGATTATTTATTGACTGGCTTGATTTGCTTATGCTACTATGTCAAGTATATAATCCAAATGAGGTAGGAGTATATGAAAATACACAGGAGAAATATCAAATATAAATATCGCCGTATTGGCGTTGGAATAACTGTATTCATCGTGGCACTAAGTTTGGTGCTGGTGAATTTGCCGCGAGCTCAGGCGTCGCAGCTTAACAAAAAGTACTCTTTTATTAAAACCAATTACACCGTCCCAACGAGTAATGTCGCGTGGGTAGCGCCGAATGGCAACGACACCTCAGGTAATGGTTCCGAGGGTTCGCCGTACGCTACTTTTAAGAAAGCTCTCAGTTCAATTGGTAGTGGCGGCACAGTAGTCGCGAAGTCGGGTATTTATCGTGAACCGCATTTTTTCATCTCTGGCGATAATGTGACTATTCAAGCAGCGCCGGGAGCAGAAGTTTGGCTAAAGGGCAGCAATGTCGTAAATTCATGGACTAGTGAAAATGGCATCTGGAAAACAACTGGGAATTATCACAACTTCTGTCATGTTTGTACCACAAATGCCAATCCAAGCGTTGAAGGTGCCGCGGCCTACCCAGAACAGGTCTTCATTAACGACGAGCCGCTAAAGCAGGTTAAAACCAAAGCAGAGGTAACGCCTGGTAGTAATACTTTTTATGTCGAAGACAACACTCCTACTACGCTCAAAACTCCTAACAATAATGCAGACGGCTATAATATTGGCCAGCAAGATGCGATATCTTATTATATTGGCAAGAATCCAGCTAGCGGCGTAACCGAGATATCAGAGCGGGCGCGAGCTTTCACTAGTACTGGCAAAAACGTTTCCGTGAAAGGCATTAACGTTGCTCAGTATTCGCCTGTTCAGGTTTGGGGTTTTAAGGATCCTTACGATCCCGCCGCTGACAGAGGGGTTTATTCGGGTCCAACTGCGGTGAGTATTAATGGATCTGGCTCGCTAGTTCAAGATATGATTGTTACCCAAAGTGCAAGCCAAGGCCTGTTCTTTAACAAAGCAGAGTCGTCGACGGCGCGCAGCGTAAAGGCGATAGATAATGGCGGCTCGGGAGTTGGGGCTAACAAATCTCACAACACAGTATTTACTAACGGTGAATTATATGGCAACAACGCGGAAGGTTTCTTGACGATTGGCTGCGGAGCTTATTGTACGATGGCCGATATCAAAGTTACGCATACGCGAAATTTCACATTCCGCAATAATATTGTTGATTATTCTCGCGACACTAAAGCGTATTCTACTGCTGCCAACGCCAATAGCGAAGGTATGATTGGTTTTTGGTGCGATGAAGGTTGCGTAGAAACGAAAATCGTTGGTAACTTCTTTACTAATTCTCCGCTTGCTATCATGTATGAGGTTTCTGGTAATGGTATAATTGCCTCTAATATAATTGAAAGTTCCGGTACGGGTATTCGTGTAGCTGGTAGCGATGATGTTAAGGTGTATAACAATACTATATCTCGCACTTATCGGCCAATATACATATTTGAAGATAGTCGTATTGACGGGTGTAATTATTGGAAAGGCGGGTCCTGTGTAGCTAACGAAAGTTGGTCGCAGGGGCTGGGTCTAGATTGGAATACTTCGGGCGTTGAATTGTATAACAACATTATATCTTCGCGGCCGTTAGCTCGAGCAGAGGATCTTTCTGGCGGTAATTATCAACGCGCGTATTCACTGCGTGTTGAAGGATCTCAGAACGATCAAAATAGACCGTATGTCGATGCCAATGATATGCTCAAAGGGTTTGATCATAACGTATATTATCGTAACGAGTCAGACGATATAAATTTGTCGGTGTGGGATTTTAAACAGATTCCTTCAAAGACCGATACAGTTATAAGCAGAGCTTCTGATATCGCGAATAATCCAAAATTATCGAGCTCGATTGACGGCCGCGATGCGCATTCGCTTGATACTTTTGGTTCGCGAGCAAATAATCCGTATTTCGTGAAAGAAGCAGCAAATAATAACGATTACAAAAAGAGCAATTACAATCTCAAACCAGGTAGCCCAGCTATCAACAAGGGTAAACCGTTATCAAGCGACGTAGCGCAAGCGATTGACCCAACAGGCAAAACTGTTAAAGCTGGCGTACCGGTAAATGCTGGTGCTCTGGTTAATGTGCTGATGGATGCGACGGGCGGACAGACTCCGCCGACACCTCCAGTAACTGTCAATATTCCTGATGCTGGCCTCAAGGCAGCTATCAATAAAACGCTTGATAGCAATCGTCCGAGCACTCAGGATATCACAGTGGACGAGCTAGCTCAGTTGACGCAACTTACCGTAGACGGCGGTGCTAAAGTTAAAAATCTAACAGGCCTCGAGAAGGCAACTAATTTGCAAGAGCTGAAGATTGACAATAACGAAGTTGCTGATTTGGCGCCTTTGTCATCGTTAACAAAATTAACCAAGTTAACAATGACAAATAATAAAGTCGCGTCGATCGAACCGTTGGCACATTTGGCTAACTTAAGCGTACTTTTAGCGTCTGGTAATCCGATCACTTCGACCAAGCCGCTAGCTAATCTGACGCATTTGACACAAGTAAGTGTAGATAGTAAATCGACAGCGTTTGATATTTCTGATTTTGCCAAGAGTGCGGGCACCTTGACGACATTGCAGTTGTTTGGTGCTGATAATGGTACACCGCAGCTAGCGCATAGCGAAGTTCTAAAGCAACTTACTAAAGTAACGACTCTCCAAATATCGTCAACCTCGTTAACCGATAACGATCTGAATAGTATTGGCGCGATGACGCAATTAACGTCGCTGCAGGCAGACCGCAGTAATATTAGCGATATGTCGTTTGCGGGCCGCTTAACTAAATTAACTAAGCTTGACGTTTCTAATCAACGTGTCCGTATGAGTACGAATACAACGCCGTTTGCATCGCCGCTCAAAGATGTATCGGGTACGGCTGTTGCCATAACCAACAGCGCTGATTTGGCTAATGATGGGGCTGGTCGTGTCAAAATTGTCTCGCCAATTTATGATAATAATGCTCATGAGTTGTCAGCAACTTGGACCAAGAATGTTACAGTTGGCGCTGCTACCGCCCAATTCAACGGTCAACTAACAGTGTCTGCAACGCTGCCGAAAGCTGATAAAGCTCAGCTCCAAGCGCAAATTGATCGCGCGAATAACTCTGCAGATTATATCAAAGCAGATGCGGCGGTAGCCAGTGCGCTGTCAGCTGCGAAAAACGTTGTTGCTAAACCAAATCCGACACCTGCCGAAATTAGCCAAGCGACAAACGACCTCAAGCAAGCACTTGACGCCGCAATAGCTAAAGAAGCAGCAGCTCAAGCGGCCGCACGGACAGCGGTTGATAAAGCAAAAAACAGTAAGTCGCCTGCTGATGTTCGTGCTGCAGAGGCACTTTTAGCGCACGTTCAGGACCCAGCCAAGAAATCAGCGATGCAAGATGAGCTCAACGCCGTCAAACAGGAAATTACCGATGCGCGGACAGCCTTATCGAAATTGATTGACAAGGCGAAGAACACGCCGACGGATGGTCTAGCGGCCGAGACTGTTGCTGCTTTGAATACCGCGATTGCTGCAGCTAAAGCAGTCAATAACGACCAAGAGTCGACTGTGGCGCAGCTCACTGAAGCCAAAACCAAATTGCAATCAGCTCTTGATAATCTCAAAACCGATAAGACAGCGCTAGCCAAAGCTATAGCGGATGCTGACAAAGAACCAGTTTATATCAAGAACGATTCAGCGGTTAAAACTGCCCTGCAACATGCTAAAAATGTTTATGCTGCGGCTAATCCAACGCCAGCAGAAGTTAGCACAGCTGTCAATAATTTGAAGTCGGCAATTGATGCTGCTAAAAAGAAAGAAACTGATGCTCAAACAGCTGCTGCCAATGCGGTTGCGGTAGCAGAAGGCGCTAAAACGGCGCAGTCGATAACGGCGGCTCAAACTCTCGTTGACGCTGTCCAAGACGCGTCAGTCAAGTCTGCTTTGCAGGTGCGGCTTGACGCTGTATCGCAGCAGCTCAGCAATGCTAAACAAACGCTTAGCACACTTATTACTAAAGCTGAGGCTGTCGATACGACCGGTATAAGTGCTGACACCGTCAATGCGCTAAAGGCTAAAATTAAGCAGGCTAAACAAGTCTACAACGACGCTTCAGCATCAGTAATGCGCCTACAAACGGCGGCGTCAGAGTTGCAGGCGGCTATCGATGCCTTGCGCCCAGACAAAACTACCTTGCGCGACGTGATTGCTCGAGCGGAAGCGCAGCCAGCGTATATCCGAAACGATCCTGCAGTCAAATCTGCTTTGCAGCATGCCAAGAACGTTGAGGCCGCTGCTAGCTCGACGCCAGCTGACATTAGTTCCGCGATACAACAGCTCAATTCGGCAGTTACTGCCGCTCAGAAGAAAGAAGCTGACGTCCAGGTGGCCGCGCAGGCAGCTGTTGCCGATGCTGAAAGCCAGAAAACTGCTCAGTCTATAGCGCATGCGCGAACACTAGTCGATAAAGTACAGGATCAAGCCGTTAAGACAAGTCTTCAGGCACGCCTAGATGCGATTGTTGTCCAAACCTTTGTCAATAAGCAAACAATTCGCCAAGCAAACAATACCAATATTACGCTGTCTACCTCAGGCGATAAATGCTACAACATCAAAAACGCTACCGCGGTAGGGCAGCCGAAAAATATTCCGACTGGCTATCAGATGCAGGGCTCGGCCAAGTTTACAATCAACTGTGACGGGCACGCGCAGCCAGCGGTTGGGTATACTACCAAAATTACTCTCGAATTATCGCGTATCTACAAAGTTAATCGCCTAAAAGTAATCAAGTACAGCATTAATGGCGCTAATGCTACCGATATTACCGAGAAAGTCGCATTCAAAACATCAGCCGATGGCAAACGCACTATTGTTGAATACTCAATTACCGATGGCGGCTTTGGCGACATGGATAAAACTGCTAACGGCGTTATCGACGATCCGGTTATAATTTATGAGCGGTCGGAGAGTACTACGCCAGCTAATGGTGGTAATCAACCTGGAGCTCCAGCAAAGAATGGCAAGACTACCGCTAACAGCGGACGCTTATCTGAAACTGGCGATAGCCTATACGGTTATATTATCGGTGCTGGCGTGTTGGTGCTAGGCGGTGCTGCTGGCGTATACGCTATCATCCGTCGTCGCCAATAAGAGTCGTTTTATCTCGCTATCTCGATTACCGCTCATGGTTTATAATAGTTGATAGATGAAACTTGTTGAAAGATTACGCCAACAACTGCATTATATCTGGTTCAATTACGCGAACTTTAATGGATTGGTGCTGTTGTTGGCGATTATCATTGCGATTAGCTGGGTGATGGGTACAATGTCGACGATCCAGACGAACTTTAACGCCCAACGAGCGCTTGACGAAAAAAAACAACAATTACGGCTGGCGCAGCTAGAAGTAGAGACACTGAAATACGAACAAAACTATTATAAGAGCGATGAATATAAAGAGCTAGAAGCGCGCAGTAAGTTAGGTCTGGCAGATCCTGGCGAGAAGCAGCTGATGCTGCCAGAGAATAGCGCTGCAGTGAAATCTCTTGACGGCCAGGACGATAACTCATCGTATATTAAAACAGCTCCACGCAACAATACGCCTGCCGTGCACAAGTCAAACTTCCAGCAATGGATTGATTTTCTGACTGGCAAAACTGCTGCTTCGCGCTTGCAGAAGTGATACGCAATTTGCTATAATAGTACCCGTATCGCGGGGTGGAGCAGCCTGGTCAGCTCGCTTGGCTCATAACCAAGAGGTCGCTGGTTCAAATCCAGCCCCCGCTACCAAGAAAAAAGCTCAACTAACTTTTGGTTGAGCTCTTTTCTTGGTTAACTGACTAGTTTAAGCTAATTTGCTAGCAGCAACCCGAATAGCTTCACTCCAGCTCAAGAAAACGTGCGGCGTGTCTGCTAGATCTTTGGCGGTTAGGCCGTGCCGCACAGCTAGGGCGATTTCGTGGATACTATCGCTAGCATTCGGCGCGACAATAGTACCGCCGGCTATAACGCCTTTCTTGTCGCATACTAGTTTGACGAAGCCGTCGCGGAAATCGCTGGTATTTGAACGTCCGATGATTGATAGCGGTGCCATGGCTTTTTTGATTTTGAGGTCGCGTTTGATACAATCGTCTTCGGTCAAACCAACAGATGACACTTCTGGGAAGGTGAAGGTTGTCCGCGGCGTAGCAGTATAATCTGGCGCGATTTGATTCTTTGAAAAAAGGTTATGAGCAGCAATCCGCGATTCTAGCAGTGCAGTATGCGTGTGCTCAGAGTTGCCGATAATATCCCCAGCTGCATAAATGTGGCGAGCGCTTGTCTGTAAATATTCGTTAACATGGATGCCGGTTGGGTCGTATTGGACGCTGGCGTTCTCTAGTCCTAAATCAAGGTTTGGCCGACGTCCAGTTGCCACCAAGATATCCTCGACGCGTACCGACTTTTCGACACCGCCGCGCAGGAATGATACGCGGTAGCCGAGTCCGTCTTTGACTGCTGCGACCGTTCGTGTTTGCGTCAATGACGTAATGCCTTTATGCTTCTTGAGGTAGGCTTCTAGCAGCTCGCCAACTTCTTCGTCTTCTTTTGGTAAAATGCGGGCAGCGATATCAGTCAAATAAACCCTAGTACCGAAAGTAGCCATCAGCTGTGCGATCTCGACGCCAACGCTGCCAGCACCTATGATGTAAAGGCTCTTCGGTGGACGCATCGACTCTAAGATGGTGCGCGCTGTCAAAAATGGGATTTCGTCTAATCCTGGTACTTCTGGCGCTACCCAGTGTGAACCCGTAGCGACCAGGAATCTTTCGGCGCTAATGTGCTTGCGTCGAACGGAAATTTCATTGGGCGACAGAAAGTGGGCATGTCCAGTATAGGTAGTAATGCCTTGGTTTTCGTAGAATTTGCGATTACCAGCAGCCCCAGTTCGCTTAACGGCGAGGTCTTTCCAGGCGCGAATACTCGGATAATTGTAGCCAAGCGTATTAGAGCGTAAGCCGAACTTGGCGCCGTGGCGTGCTTGATCATAGAGGTGTGCGACGTGTAATAAAGCGTTGGTTGGTACGTCGCTCCAGTTAGGCGAATCGCCGCCAAAGGTGTCTTCCTCGATAATCGCTACACGCGCGCCATTGCGAGCGGCGATAGTGGCAGCGGCTGATCCGCCAGCTCCGCTACCGATAACTACTAAATCGTAATCAAATTTATTGTGTCTCTTCGCCATTCATGTCTCCTACATCATTTTTTTGTGGTGTTTATATAAATATGCTGCGTCAGGATGATTATGTTCTAGAAATCGTCCAGCTTGCGCGCGAATATCGGTGGTGGTGATATCTGATTTTTGGCCGCTCCAAGCTTCGACCTCGCGAGCAGCTTGATCGGCTAAATTGCGAGCTAGCCCCTCGGGGCTTTTAGCGCTAAGGCAGGCGGCGTATAGGCTAGCGCGCAGCTTTTTGGCATCGAAATCTTCTGGCGGGCGCTTGCCTCGTTTGAAAACAGTAACTTTCATACAGCGTTCACCTGAATGATTAAGTCGGAAACAGTATTAACGTATATATAAAAACCAAGGATAATCAAACCCAGACCGGCAGCGAATTGTAAAAAGTATTTGTTTTGTTCGCGCCAGCGCTGGATGCGGCTCAGTTGGCGGCCGCTGCCAATCAATAGGGTAACGATGAGCAGCCCGAGCGAAGCAGCTAGCGTATAACCTGCTGCGCCAACGATTTGCCAAATCGGCGGCAGTCCGATGATAGCGCAGGCTGCGGTAATGATTGGCACGATAGTAAATAGTAGCTCCGCGACAACGCTAGTCAACCCTAGGCTAAACGCTTCGGCGGCAAGGCTGGCTTTGGCGGTGCGTTTACGTAAGAATCGGGCAAAACTGCGTGAAATCCACAATTCGGTACCTTCGGTTTTACGATAGTAAAAAAGGATAACTGCCAAGCCAACGATCATCAGACCAGCAGTCAAAGTGATCCACAACAAATTACTGTGCGGCGCGAATACACCGATAGCATAGCTAGCGAAACTAACACATAAAAGTGTCATAGTGAAGGCGCCAGCTACAAAGCTGAATAGCAGCCGTAACGTGCGCCGAGCGGCCAGTTTGCGTCCTAAGGCATGCCCCGATAGAGATGTAGCCATACTAACGCTTAACTGAAAGCTAGCGTGGATAAGTCCTGCCAGGGCGATGATGCTAACAGCGATGAGAGTATTCATGTTTGTCTTGATAATCCTTATATTATTTATACCATAAGCGGTCTGGCGAAGTCAAAAGATTTTGTAAAAAGCTATTGCTTTTTTGGCAAGTTTGTGTTATACTAAAAGTATAAGTAATTAACTTATACAAAAAGGAAAAATAAAAATGGAAGTCACCGAATCAAATAACTCATTACATAACGAGAATGCCACCTGGAATCGTCCGCGTACAACGGTTGAACTGCGCGAATTTATTAATCGCCGTAATGACCTGTTAGACGTTGAGGATTTTGCGTTTTAGCGGCAGTTTAAGCGCAAAGAAAAATCCCCGCGGCAAAGGCGGGGAGCTTTCTTTGGTAGCACTGACTGGGATCGAACCAGTGACCTTAGGCTTATGAGTCCTACGCTCTAACCAACTGAGCTACAGTGCCGCAAGAGTAAAGCACTGTAGATTATAGCAGATAACAGTAATCGGTGGCAAGCTAGGTTTTTTAAGGATAATTTAATGAAGCTGGCGGACAATATGCTTCGAGAAATATTTCCCGTACTTCTCTAGTGAGCCGCCCTTCTGTGTCAAGGGCGGTTTGCTATTCTGTGCTATAATTTTGCCGTGAACGATGAGCTAGAGTTGAATGAACGAGTAGAAGTTATTGCGACGTTTGGCAGCGGTTTAGAATTGTGCGTACCGCGGCGGTTTAGGCGTCCGAATGGGCGTGAGATTGAAGTAAGTGAGCTAGGTTTGCGGCATCCAGTAGCTAAAGGGCGGCGAACGATGCATGTTTTTGATGTGACTGACGGGCAAGCTGATTATCGGTTGGAATTTGATAGCGAGCGATTGACTTGGCGATTGACGCGCGAGGCGGAGCATGGTTGAATCGGCTAGCCAAAGTAAGCAATCCTCCACGAATGGCTTAAGTCCGGAGCATAATCAAACATTGCCATTAGTCATGCATATAGACCTTAATAGCTGTTTTGCAACTATTGAACAGCAGTCGCGGCCGCTGCTGCGCGGTCGGCCAGTGGCGGTAGTTAATCGTTTGGTCGAGAATACTTCGGTTATCACTGTGAGCTATGAAGCGAAAGCTTGCGGTGTTAAGGCTGGTATGAAATATCGCCAGGCTAAACGGTTGTGTCCCGAGCTAGTAGCGCTCGATAGCGATCCGCCGAAATATCGCTGGGTATATCGGCAGCTGCTGCGAATTATGAACAGCTACAGTCCGTCGGTGGTAATGAAAAGCATTGATGAAGGTATAATTGATTTTGCAGTAGCGCCCGAATCGATGCGGTCGCGCGGTTTAGAAGCCATCGGCAAAGAGATAAAGCAGCGGTTGCGCACCGAAGTAGGCTCGTACATGCGTTGTAATATCGGTATCGGTACTAACCGTTTCTGGGCCAAGATGGCGGCTAGTTTGCACAAACCTGACGGGCTTGATGTCGTGACGGCGCAAAATGTACGAACGGTGTTAGCTAGCTTAACTTTACGCAATCTAACGGGAATTGCGCGGCACAACGAGCAGCGGCTGAACGCGGTGGGTATTTTTACGCCGTTGCAAATGTATGAATCGTCGCCAGAGGCGCTTCATGCTGCTTTTCATAGTATTAATGGTGAAAAATGGTATCAACGTCTGCATGGCTGGGAAGTCGATGATTTGATAAGCGACGTTAAAACATGCGGCCGCCAATACGTACTAGAGGAGCGCAATATGCCACGGCAACAAATAGCCGCTCGATTGCACAATTTAGTCGAGGCGGTTGGACAAAAAATGCGTTCGCAGCGCAAGTCGGCGCGCGGCGTCGGTATTTATGTGCGAATGGCGGGCGTGGCTAGCGACTCAAAGCTATCGTCGAATAGTGGACGCTGGGGTCGCGCGGGTAATTACTGGCAGCGTAAATATTTAGCGCCGCTGCCAATGTTTAGCGATGCTGCGTTGTGGCGCGTGGCCGAAGAGTTATTCTGCCAGACGCCGGCTGGCGATGTACGCGAGATAGGCGTGCATTGTTATAATCTGTATAACAGCACCAGCGATCAGCTGAGTTTGTTTGGCGACGAATTAGCGCGCGAGCAGCAAACCACTTGGGCGATTGACGAGATTAATCAGCGGTACGGCGCTCGGACTATTCACGCTGCTAGTACGCTTAATACCGAGGCAGTTCGCACCAAGATTCCGTTTGGTAGTACGCGCTATTTATAAAATGTATTACTGTATAAGCATCAGTTAACGCTAGCATCTTGATAGATTATAATAAAAAAGTATGACGTACTTGGTGGCAGTTTCTGGCGGCGTGGATAGCGTGTGTTTATTGGATATGCTGAGCCGGTCAGATCATCGGCTAATTGTAGCGCATGTCGAACATGGAATCCGCGGCGAGGCTTCGCGCGCTGATGCACGGTTTGTGGCAGCGTTGGCGCAGAAATATAATCTGCCGTTCGTTTCGACGGCGCTTAATCTCGGGCCGAATGCTAGCGAAGAATTAGCGCGCCAGAAGCGGTATGACTTTTTGTTAGCACAGGCGCAGAAGTTTGGCGCGGTGCTGGTTACGGCGCATCATGCTGAAGATGTTGCCGAAACAATTGCTATCAATATTGAGCGAGGTACGGGATGGCGCGGGTTGGCTGTGTTAGCGCGCACAGGAGTTAAACGTCCGCTGATTTCTTTTACCAAGACGCAATTGTACGATTATGCGCTGCAGCATCACTTGGAGTGGGTTGAAGACGCAACGAACGCAAGTGGCCTCTATCAACGCAATCGTGTCAGAAAAGTACTAAAAAGTGTTATTAATCGACGCACAGTTGTAAAATTACTGCAGTTGCGCGCTAGACAGCTAGCCTTACGGAAAGATATTGAACGCGAAGCTGAGCGGATCACGCTGCGCAATAGTGGTTCGCGGTATTTTTTGTCGCAGATTGATGATGACGTAGCGTTAGAGCTACTAGCGAGCGATATTGCCAGGCAAACTGGCGGACTGCGACCGACTCGGCCGCGTACTCAACGGGCTTTGCTGGCTATCAAGACGGCGCGGCCGGGCGCTAAAATTGATGTCGGCGATGGCGTGCAATTAGAAATTGCCTCTCGAACTTACTGCGCGAAGGTGGTATAATTACAGAGATATTCTGAATTTGATTATAAAACCACGAAAGGATATATATTTCAATGCCTAAACCTCGTAAACAAAAGGTGAGTAATAAAGTTCGGCTCGGTTTATTCTGGGCAATTATCGTTTTGATTGGACTGTCGCTATATGCGGCATTTATGCCGGCTAAGCCGCTCCAGGAAGTACCAATCGCTCAGGTGATTCGAGACGCCAACGAAGGCAAAGTAGCCAAGATCGAAGGCCAAGGCGGTGACCTTCAGGTGACCATGAAGGGTGAAAATAAGCCGTCTAAGCGGACATACTTAGGCGGCGGGGTTTCGTCGCTGCTGAAAGACAATATACTTAACGAAAAAGGCCGTGCAGTTGTTTCGGATAGTGCGCCAGTTGATAATTCTTTGATGCTGACTTTGATGACGGTGGTTTTGCCGGTGCTGCTGATAGGCGCATTGTTCGTCTTCATGATGCGGCAAGCGCAGGGCCAGAATAGCCAGGCGATGAGTTTTGGTAAAAGTAAGGCTAGGTTATACGGCCTTGATAAAGAGCGGGTGGTGTTTGATGATATCGCTGGCAATGATAATGCTAAACAGGATTTACAAGAGGTCGTTGACTTTCTCAAGCATCCGAAAAAATATCAAAGTCTCGGTGCCAAAATCCCGAAGGGCGTGCTGCTAGTTGGCGATCCAGGTACTGGCAAGACGATGCTAGCGCGAGCAGTAGCTGGCGAGGCGGATGTACCTTTCTTCTCTATTTCTGGTTCAGAGTTTGTTGAAATGTTTGTCGGTGTTGGTGCCAGCCGCGTGCGCGACCTTTTCCAGAAGGCTAAGAAAAACGCGCCGGCGATTGTTTTTATCGATGAGATTGACGCCGTCGGGCGCAAACGCGGCAGCGGTATGGGCGGCGGTCATGACGAGCGCGAGCAGACACTGAACCAAATTTTGGTAGAGATGGACGGTTTTGAAGCGGACACCAATGTGATTGTAATCGCGGCGACCAACCGGGCTGACGTGCTTGATCCGGCACTGCTCAGGCCAGGCCGCTTTGACCGGCACGTGACGATTAGTTTGCCGGAGCGCAAAGATCGCGAAGCTATTTTGAAAGTTCATTTCAAAAATAAGCCGACTGACGACACGGTTGATCTTGATAAATTAGCAGCTAAGACAGCTGGTTCCAGTGGTGCTGATTTGGCGAATATTGCTAATGAGGCAGCAATCATCGCAGCGCGGCGCAACTCCAAGAAAGTGTCGAATGACGACCTAACCGAAGCTTTTGAAAAGGTGGCTATCGGCCCGGAGCGTAAAGCTAAAGTAATGAACGACCACGAAAAGGAATTAACAGCTTATCACGAAGCTGGCCATGCCATTGTTGGTCATGTCTTGCCAGATAGCGATCCAGTACACAAAATCACTATCATTCCGCGCGGCGGTACGGGCGGCGTGACGTGGTTCTTGCCCCCAGAAGACAGAAGTTACACTAATGTTTACGAGTTCAAAGATATTCTAGCGCGAGCGCTGGGCGGCCGGATTGCCGAGAAGCTGATTTACGGTGATGATGGTATCACTACTGGCGCTGGCAGTGATTTGCGCCACGCCGCTAAAGTTGCCCGCAATATGATAGTTGAACAAGGCATGGGCTCGAAACTGCGCGACCAAGTCTTCCACGAGGACAATGGCGGCATGGTTTTTGACAAAATTACCCACGACCGGCCATATTCAGAGGCGACAGCACAAGAGATCGACAACGAGGTCGAGGCGCTAATCAAGGAAGCATCGGTTCGTGCCGAGACAATACTCAGCAAGAATCGGGCGGTGCTTGAAAAGCTTAAAGATGCTTTGCTCAAAAACGAAACTCTCGAAGAAGAAGACGCCGCTAAATACATGAAGGATGCGGTACTGCCAAAGGAAGTAAAACTACACGCATAAACTATGGCGGGGCGAGGAAGTCGAGTACGGTCGGTTGTTGCCAAAGCGAATAGCAAATTGTCAGTACAGTGGGCGGCAATTCTGCTGTCTGGATCGACAATGCTGTCAAGCTTGCTGGGGATTTACCGCGACCGTTTAATTAATGGCATGTACCTAGACACTTATAAAGTGGGTGCTGATGCCTATGTAGCGGCGTTTACCGTGCCGGATTTTATGTATTTCCTGCTAGTGTCGGGCGCTTTGAGCGTATCGTTTATTCCAGTGTTTAATCAGCGTTTGGCGAGCGGCAATAAGCGATCGGCGTGGGAGCTGAGTTCAAGCTTGCTGAATCTCTTTGCGGTATTGACGTTAATCACTAGCGTGCTGATTATCATCTTTGCCGACCCGCTGGTGCGCTATGTTGTTGGTCCAGGTTTTGGCGAGCAGGGGCACGCTTTGGCGGTGAGCATGATGCGTATAATTGCCGTCAATCCGTTTTTGTTTGCGATTGCAACGGTAGTGTCGAGTATGCAGCAAGCAATCGGCCGGTTTACTTTTTTGGCGTTGGCACCGACAATCTATAATCTAGGTATCGTCGTCGGTGCTAAGTATTTCACTAACGGCATTAATATTTTTGGCTGGCAGATTTTTGAAGGCGGCATTATGGGTGTAGCGCTTGGCGTGGTGCTAGGGGCAATTTTGCAGCTGGTGGTTAGTTCAATTGGTCTGGTTGGCGTAAACTTTGACTATCGCCCGGTGATTTCTTGGCGCAACAAAGGTTTTCGCCAAGTCTTGAAACTTCTACCGCCGCGCTCAATTGATCAAGGAATTGATTATTTTAATGGAATTGTTGAAATTAATCTAGCGTCACGGATGGGTGACGGAATTATGCGTGTTTACCAGCAGGCGTCGAGCTTGAGCTTGATGCCAGTAAATCTAGTCGGCGTAGCTATTAGCAATGCGGCTTTTCCGCGGATGACTGAACGGCTAGCGGAAGGTCGAGTTGACCTCTTCAAGAAAGAGCTGCGCTCGGTTTTCCGCTGGATTGTCTGGCTGGCCTTGCCGATTGCCGTGATTACTTTCTTTGCGCGTGGTTATGTGGTGGCATTCATCAAGAACGGCGGGCAGCCGGCGATTGCTAGTGTTCTCGGCGCGTTGGTGATATCGATATTCTTCCGGACGCTTTATCACATCATGGCGCGAACGTTCTACGCGCAGCAAGACACGCGAACACCTCTGTATATTTCGATAGCGACGATATCGTTGAATATTGTATTGGCAATAATTTTCACGCAGCTGTTCGGCTGGGGAGTGTTTGGTTTGGCTTGGGCGCAATCGATTGTTTCGGTGGTAGAGATTGCGATTTTGCTGACTATATTACACGTACGTACACCAGGTATTTTTAATCGCAAGACACTACGCAGTATTATTACTATGATGATTGCTAGTGCAATTATGGGTGTGGTGACTTATTTTGTAGTACAGATGTTACAGTTGCAGTCGCGTGATATGAATTTTATGGCGGTTTTCCCGAAGTTTACCGTTATCGTGGTGGTGAGTTTTGCGGTATATATAGCTTTAAGTAAGGTATTTAAGCTTGAAGAGGCGGATCCGATTGTTGCAAAACTACGACAGCTACTATTTGGCAGAGTGAGGCGTTAGGGTGGAACGTATCCGCAATTTTTGCATTATCGCCCACATTGATCACGGCAAATCGACGCTGGCTGATCGGATGATGGAGATGACAGGGACGGTGGAGAAGCGCGAGATGAAATCGCAGCTGCTGGATAGTATGGATTTGGAGCGCGAGAAGGGGATCACCATTAAGCTCGCGCCGGTGCGGATGAAATATCTCTACGGGACGACTACTTCGACGCCATCCACGCCAACGGCTTCCGCGCGCCGCGAATCTGTCTCGCCAACCTCTGGGGATTCTGCGGGACTCGCTGCGCTCAAACAGTCCTCGAATCGCCCGGAGATTGGCAAGTCTGATTCTCGGGCTTGTGCAGATGTCGGCGCGAATGGGTCGGATCAATCGACTGTCTATGACCTCAACCTCATCGACACGCCTGGTCACGTCGATTTTAGTTACGAAGTTAGTCGCTCGTTGCAGGCCTGCGAGGGCGCGGTATTGGTGGTTGATGCCAGCCAAGGCATTCAGGCGCAGACGCTGGCGAATGTGTACTTGGCGATGGAGCAGGATCTCACGATTATCCCGGTACTCAACAAGGTCGATTTGCCAGCCGCTGATGTGCCACGGGTGTCCAAGCAGGTGATCAATTTGCTGGGCTGTGATGAAAGCGAAATTATTCATATTTCTGCTAAAACGGGGCAGAACGTCGATCAAGTCTTAGAGGCGATTGTTAAGCGAATTCCAGCCCCAAAAGGCCAGCCGCAGGACCCGACGCGAGCGCTGATTTTTGACAGTTATTATGATGATTACCGCGGGGTGATTTTGTACGTGCGAGTGGTTGACGGCCAGATCAAAAAAGGTGAAGCGATTCACATGATGGCGACTGGTGCTAATGGTTTGGCACTAGAAGTTGGCCATCTCAGCCCTGGCATGATCTCTGACCCATCGCTGGATACCGGTGAAATTGGCTACATCGTCACCAACTTGAAGACTACGCGTGAAGCACGGGTGGGTGATACGGTGACGCTGAAAAAGTACTTCACGAAAGAGACTAAATAGGAGGCTAGAAGTGAGTAAAGGCATCATCTACGTCATGACCACCGCAGTGTCAGGCCTTATCAAAATCGGCAAGACACAAACCAAGCAGTACTCAGAGCGGATGCGCTTTCTCGAGGCGAATGGCTACTACAATGTGGTTGGTTTGAAGCGGTTGTTTGCGATCGAGGTGGCTGACTATTCCGAAAAAGAAACGCTATTGCACGAAATATTCGCCAAGCATCGAGTCGGTAGTAGCGAGCTTTTTGCGCTTGATTATGATTTGGTACGGCAGCTGTTGCTGTCGTTTGAGGGCGAGGTGGTCTTTCCGGAGCAGAAAAATAAAGAAGCGGAATTTGATAAAATCACCAAAGCCAAAAATAGCAATCAAAAGTTTAGCTTTTACCGGAAAGGTCTCAAAAATGGCGATGAGATTGTCTTTAGCAAAGACCAGACGATTGTCGCTAAGGTTGTCGGCGAACGTGAAGTTGAATATGGCGGTCAGCGGTGGTTTCTGTCGCCGCTGGTGCGAAAGATATTTGAGGACAGGAATCAAGTTAATGATAGTGGTGCGTATCAAGGCGCAGCCTACTTTTGTTTTGACGGCAAGAAATTGAAGGACTTACCGGATGTAGAGCTGTAGTAACGTGTGCTATTATTAAAATGTACAAATGAAAACAAAAATACTCAAATTAATCTTAGTTTTAGTATGTTTCAGCGTAAGCGCTTATACTTCGTATGATTATTTGCTGCATGAAGTGCCAGTCTATCTGAAAAGTAAAAATTTGGTTGAAGCAAGAACTCAGAAAACCCGTTTTCTAATACCAAAGCAGTGGCAAAGGATTGATGTAAAAAACGGTAAAACTGAAGGTTACGGCGATAAACTGGGCAAGGATAATAAGTCAATTAGCGGTGTTGGCGTGACTCAGGATTCGAAGCGGTTGGTGTTACCGGCTGCGCCTGATGAAGCTTATGAATTAGTGCGCAAAATGGCTTATGATAGCAAAGAGTTGCGCGAAGACGCGAAAAGATTCTTTACTATTAAGGGATTGGAAAATTGTCAAGCGACTGTCGATATCAAGGACGATACTTTGGAACAAAATGGTTTAGTTGGTATTGTCAGAATTACATCAAGTTGCGGTTCTCGACCTGAAAATACTAAAATGGTAACACGCTTAGCTGTTGGCCGCGAAGACGGATGTCTTCGCTACATATCGGTATTCTCTTACAATGAATATTGGAAGCAAAATAGCAAAGTGTTTGAAGAAATATTAAATAGCGCATCGTATATAGATACGCAAAGTGCATGAAACGGAAATTGGAAACAGAATGAATAACTTCAAAAATTTTACAGAGAAAATTAGCTGCCGGGTGATTCCGACAACACGCGATCGCCGCGTGTGGTTGGATGAAAAAGTTGTCGACGATGATTTGTATTGTGTTTTTATGAATGGCCGATCGTACGAACTTGGCGAGGAATATGATGACTTTTTGTATGTCACTGCTGACAACTTTGCCGAACTGGCAGATGTTATCCTCCGCGAGTTGTATGCGCGCGGATTTTCGTCGTCAGATTACAAATTAATCAATGAAAATCGCGTTCATCTGGACTATAGTTTTATAAGCGATGACACGCTTTGGACTGCCTGGCGCAATGTCGATGCGATAGTTAAGGGCGATATCACTGACGAGAAGGATTATCGTCGCGACAAAACTAAACGCGGTCGGTGGATGGGTTACGCTGAATTAGTTCAGGCTATTGGCAAGAATCAAGCCCATAAGATTTTTGAGCAGTTATAGATTAGTTTGTAATCCTCTACTGAATTAATATAGATACTATAAAATGACTTACTGAAAAATACCCCTACATTTGCAATAGTTTTAAAGGTTATCTTGTTTTTCTGCAGAGGTGGTGGCTATTATAGATCCCTTGCAATGTCCAATGCCTAATGCTACAATATAAATCATAATCATAAATAGAAATAAACAGTAGCAAAATACGAGGAATTATGACAACAGGCAACTCTGAACACGTAGCTAAAGGCTCTCTGGATCCCGAAGACCCGACAAAGTATTCTGATAACCCTACAGAGAACTCAGGAAATCATGAAGAGACTCTTCTTTCTCGTGTCGAGAGTTCTCTTGCTAATCAAGCTGTACGAGATAGTGAAAGAGACGTCCAGCAGACACCAGAAGATAAAGAAGACACGCATACTGTCGCTGAATTGCTTGAGATTCTGGAAAGAGGAGGAGACTCTAGCTATCAGTTGACGAGCCATGCCGCCCACCAACTCATTGACGCTGGTAATGGTGGGTATGTAGCCGGATATCTCAATAACTTCACCGGCCTCAACCACAGCGAAATCGCCCACCAACTCATCGACGCTGGTGATGGTGGGTATGTAGCCGGATATCTCTATAAATTCACCAACCTCGACGCCAGTGTCGCCCACCAACTCATCGACACTGGTTATGGTGGGTATGTAGCCAGATATCTCGATAAATTCACCAACCTTGATGCCAGTGTTGCCCACCAACTCATCGACACTGGTAATGGTGAAGGGGTAGCTAGAC
>CAUSWA010000016.1:0-20860 GCA_963535445.1 uncultured Candidatus Saccharibacteria bacterium
AGATAATATTTTTGCGCATACGAACCAACCAAAATTGTCAATCGCACATTCGGCATCTGCGCTAGCAAACGCGGGTGCCATTTCTTAGCAAAATCCAAGCGCGGCGGCAAATCACCGTGCACTCCCCTGCCTGGATAATAAAAATCTATCGGCATCAGTGCAAATAAATCGGAATTATAAAACTGCTCATCCGTTACGTTCAGCCATTGCCGAAGCAAACGACCGCTAGCATCATTCCACGGCTTTAGCGTCTGCTGAGCAATTCGACCTGGCGCCTGCCCGACCAGTACAATTCGCGAACTTGACGAAGCAGAATATACAGGCGACCAACCTCTATTAGTAAAATCAGCATTCATTGGATCGGCTGCGATCTGATCATATAAAAGCGGTTTAGAGTGCAGTATCATTGCAGTTACACCTTTAACTTAATCATTCTCGGTACGTCGTGCAACTTCTGCGAGCACTGCCTCGAGCGAGAGCGGATAACCAATTCTAATCACTTCGCCACTATCAGTGACAACCCAAGGAGCTTCACCCATTGCTATGGAATTTTTATCAAATTTACGTATAATCCAGCAGTTTTTAGATCTTTCAATTTTATAAGCGTCGCGTGAATCACCAGAAGTTTTTTCAAAAGCTTCCCATGCATTATCTTTAGACAATTTAGCTTGACTCATGTAATATATCCTTTCGTAGACTACTTAATATCTTATATTAGCACTAATAGTTTATACGTTGGTATATTATTACCTCAGATTCATTAAATAAAACTAAATAGCTAGCTAGCAATACCTCCAAGAACGTTTACAAAACTTACAATTTAGTTTTGTAAATGATTAACAATAAGCTATGATGCGATAAATATATCAATTAATCTTCGTACAAAAGTTTTTGATAAATTATTATTCTGCGATAACATATTAATCAGCATTTTCTCTAGCTTTTTCCAACGCATCAATTAGCATCTGTTTTGACTTCATACCGATCAACTCAGCAACTTCCTCGCCAGCAGCAAAAATCTTCATATTTGGGATGCCCTGCACGCGGTAGTGCATAGCCAGTTCTTTGTTGTCATTACTAGCATCAGTGTCAATTTTGACAACATCAAAGTCTGTCTCGTCAGCGATCTGCTGCAATATTGGCGCCATCGCTCGACACGGCGGACACCATGGCGCCCAAAAATCAACCAAGACCGGACGCTTGCTTTTTAGTACTTTTTCTTCAAACTCTTGTTTAGTTGTAATACTAATTAATGTCATAATTCCTCCTTCTATTTTTACATTGTTGACACACTCCAGTAATGACTAAAGGACCGTCGAAACAGCAGCCATCAAGCTGGCGCTCGATCTGGCAGCGCACTGAATCAGGAACTTTGATATCCTGTAAACTGTCGCACTCGCTGCATATAAAATGATCGTGTGATTCCGGTGAAAAGTCGTACCGCAAACAGCCCTGCCTTGGCACGGGTGCCAGTCCAATAACGCCATCACCCTGCAGACGTTGCGTAATACGATGCACCGTAGTGTCGCTAACATTTGAATAAGACTCTCGCAACCGGCTAGCAATCTCGGCATTAGTAGCATGCTGCAGCTGGCATAAAATCGATAGTATACTATCAGTATATTTCGTGATTCGTCGACTAACTATTTGTGTCATATTTTTATTGTAAATCATTTACAATAAAAATACAATGCTTTTTTACAAAACTTACCACGCTACACTTCTCGGTCATGATTTTCAACAATTAAATTACTGGTCAGAACAGGCTATTTTCGCCCGCTGCCTAAATTAATTTTGCTAGCGAGAGCTCTGCTAAACTTCAAGCTACAAAATCGCGTCAAAAACACCAGAAGTTTATTCGGCCAACCAACTACATACACTGCTTTGTTATTCATAATAGCGCGATAGCTTCTCGCGGCAACTACTTCTGGTGTATAAACTCTGAGCCTAGTGAACATTGCCGAGTTTATCATATTAGCATTTCTTTCAAAATTAGTTGCTACCGGACCTGGACAAATCGCCGTCACCGACACGCCAGAACTTTTCATTTCTTCATGCAAAGCTTCAGAAAACGAGCGAACAAAAGCTTTCGACGCATAGTACATCGCCATGTACGGCCCAGCTTGAAACGAGGCAATCGATGCAATATTAACAATCTTACCCTCACCGTGACGATCCATATCTTTACCAAACAGATATGATAACTGCATCACGGCCAGCATATTAACGCTAGCGAGCCCTTTCTGGCGCTGCCAATCGACATCAATATAGCGACCAAACGAGCCAAACCCGGCATTGTTAATTAAGATATCTATATTAATACCTTTATGTTTAATCTCGTCATAAACTTCTTGAGCGCTATTCTCAGCACTCAAATCTTTAACTATGTAAACCATTTCAACGCCAAACTGGCGTTCTAACTCCTGTTTTTGCTGCTGCAATAGAGCTTCGTTACGCGCAACAGCAACGATATTATAACCATTTTGCGCAAATAGACGAGCAAATTCTCTACCCAAGCCGCTCGTAGTGCCTGTTATTAAAACATACGAAACTTTTCGTTCTTGACTCATACCAAGATTATACCTTATAATTGGTTAATCTATGAACTCGAGCCAAAAGAGTTCCTCTAAATCTCGCGTTTGAATTGCCTTATCAACGATCAAACTGCTCACAATATAAACTGCACAAAAGAAGGAGATACTTTTGAAAAATAAAATTAACGATAAAGAAATTTTACACCTATTCTGGCAAGTATCTGTACCCTACAGGCGCCGCAGAAATCTAGCGATACTTTTTGCAATTACTACGATTGTTATTTCTATTTTTGTCGGCCCGCTTGTTATCGCAGAGCTACTTAATATTATCCAGCAAAACCAGCTGCAAACCGCTAATAATTTATGGACGCTAATTGTTCTGTATGGCGCTAGCGAACTGTGTTCAACGGTGATTGGCTGGCGCTTAGTATTGTATCTCGTCTGGACATTCGAGACTGCATTGCAACGCGATTTACACTCGCGCTGCTTTAGTAAATTGACCAATCAAACAATGTTTTTCCATGCTAATAAATTTGGCGGTTCGCTCGTCAGCCAAACCAACAAGCTAAACGGCGCGGTCGAACGTTTTTGGGATACAATTTTCTGGTCGATTTTGCCGTTAGTTATTTCCTTAGCTGGATCAATAATCATTTTATCGACATTAATTTGGCAGTATGCTTTATTCCTGTTTATCTTTTCAATTATTTTTAGCATTGCCGTCTATTTTGGCTCTAGGCCAATGGCTAAATTAAGCGAAAAAGAAGCTAAAGCCAGCAATAAAGTTAGCGGCCAATTAGCCGACATGGTTTCAAATATTCTGGCGGTTAAATCATCTGGCGCTGAATTGACGGAGCAAAAGCGCTTTTCAAAAACGGTCAGTTCATGGCGCAGCGCTAGCTTGGGCACGATGCGCGGTTTCCTGAAAGTTAGTACCGTTTATTCGACCATCAACACAATTATCAAAATTGGCGCAATTGCTTTTGCAGTATACGCCGCTCAGCACAATTTAGTATCAGTAGCATCAGTTTACTTAATCATAACGTACACAGGCAGCGTGGCGCACGAGTTGTGGAACATGAATGGCATCATGCGCAGTTACAATCGTATTATTGGCGATGCTCACGAAATGGTAGAAATCCTTAAAACACCAACAACGCTAGTTGATCGCAGCGACAAAAAACTAAAAATTAAACGCGGCGGCATTGTCATGGACAACGTAACCTTTACGCACGACGAAGGCCAAGGCGATACCTTGTTTCATGATTTCTCGCTCAATATTCAGCCAGGTGAAAAAATTGGCTTAGTCGGATCAAGCGGGTCTGGCAAAACTACCCTCACCAAATTATTACTACGATTTGCCGATATTGACTCGGGCAAGATCACCATCGACTCGCAAGATATTGCTGAAGTTACCCAGGTAAGTCTACGCGAACAAATCGCCTATGTGCCGCAAGAACCGTTGCTATTTCACCGTTCGGTGCGTGAAAATATTGCTTACAGTCGTCCTGATGCAACTGATACAGAAATTGAAAAAGCTGCCAAGAAGGCTGGCGCTTACGACTTCATCGTCAAATTGCAAGACGGTTTTGACACGCTAGTCGGCGAACGCGGCGTCAAACTTTCGGGCGGACAGCGGCAACGTATCGCCATTGCCAGAGCGATTTTGAAAGATGCGCCAATTTTAGTCCTTGACGAGGCGACATCAGCATTAGACTCAGAATCAGAAGCGCTAATTCAAAAGTCGCTGGAGACATTGATGAAAAACCGAACATCAATCGTCATCGCCCACCGCTTATCGACCATCGCTAAGCTCGATCGTATCATCGTCCTGGAAAACGGACGCATTGTCGAAGACGGTTCGCACGATCAATTGCTCGCCAAAAAACGCGGCGTTTACGCTAAGTTGTGGGCACGGCAATCAGGCGGATTCATCGAGGAGTAATTTCTAGCATTTCCGACTATAAAAACACCGCCAAATCATGACGGTGTTTTTTGATAGTCTAAGACCAAACTATTCCGACGCTTCAGTCTTTTCAGCTTCTCCTGTAACTTCGACTTGCTCGGCGTCGGCGGACTCAGCTTCGCCGGCCGCCGCATCGTTGGCGGCTGCTAGGGCGCTCGGCTCATAGACGTTTGCCACAACCAAATCCTTGACTGTAATATCGTCGTCAGCCGTGCCTTCGCGGCCGTCGTCGCTATCGACCAACTCAACACCAACTGGCAAAACAATATCGCCCACAGTCACCCGGTCGCCTTCTTTAACAAGACCATCCGTCGGCGCTTCCAATGCTTCTGGCAGATCCATCGGCAAGGCCTTGACCTTGATCTTTTCAAGCGCTTGTAGCACTACCAAGCCGGCACGCTCCGCCTCGGATTCTCCTGTACCGCTCAAACGAATCGGCACTTCGGCAATTACTGGCTCATCAGCCCGAACTGCATGAAAAGAAATATGACGAAGAGCATTTGACCTAGTCGGATATGATTCAACATCCTTAATCATCGCTATGCGCCGCTCGCTGCCTAGCAACTGGACGGGCGTATGCTTGCCAGCTAGCTTATAGACGCGCAGCACTTCGCCAGCTTCAGCCTGAATCGGCACCGCTTCCATACCCGCACCGTAGACCACGCCTGGCGTAATTCCTTGACGACGTAGCGTCTTAACTTTTTTGCCAAGCACTTCGCGCTTAGTAATCTTCAGAGTAATTTTTTCTCCCATTTCTCTCTTCCTTTCGTTAGATACCTTTCCGGAGGTTTACTATTGCTTCTCTATTATAACATGTTTATGATAATGATTCTAACCAAGCTGGTAATTCACGATATACCCGATTCGTTTCGACAATAAATTTTTAGACCCAAACCTATTCCATTAGCTGGTGCTAGAAATCTGTGCTATAATCAGCTCTAGCATGGAAGCCTTTATTAATTTGATTATTCATCTCGGCGTGCCAATTATCTTATTGGTAGTTTTTGCTGAGTCAGGTTTATTAATCGGCTTCATATTTCCAGGCGACAGCTTGCTATTTACGGCAGCATATATGGTACAACAGCATATTTTGCCAATTGATATTCATCTATTCGCTATCCTGATATTTTTAGCAGCAGTGCTAGGCGATAGCGTTGGCTATAGTTTTGGGCATAAGGTCGGCCGCAAATTATTTGAAAAAGAAAATTCGCGTTTTTTCAAGAAAAAATATTTAGAACAAACTGAAAACTTCTACGACAAGCACGGTTCAATCACTATCGTGTTGGCTCGTTTCGTGCCAATCGTCCGCACATTTGCGCCAATCGTTGCTGGCGCCAGCAAAATGCATTACAGAACATTTTTGGTTTTTAACATTATCGGCGGATTCTTGTGGTCATCACTGTTCGTTTATCTAGGTTATTACGCCGGTGAATTACTTACCAAAGCAGGCGTTAACATCGAGGTTGCTGCTCTTATAATCGTATTCCTCTCTGTCTCGCCGATGATTATTCACGCGCTCAAGAAACCATCAAACCGCGCGGCTCTCAAAAAACAGCTCCAAGTTTTATTCTCAAAAACCAAGACGTCCAAACGGAAAAAATAACGTAAATCCGCACCGAATCTTTCATCTGAGATTAGGCTTTTAGTCTTTGCAAATATTATCTTTTATAACAGCTTCTGTAAGTATTTCCCAGTTTGACTTTCTGGATTCTTTGCAATGTCTTCTGGCGTGCCAGCAGCAACCACTTTGCCACCACCCTGTCCACCCTCTGGACCCATATCAATAATCCAATCAGCGCATTTAATGACTTCCAGATTATGCTCAATGATTATCATACTGTTACCGCCATCGACTAATTTTTGTAAAATCTCGAGCAATTTGCGCACATCAGCAGTATGCAAGCCAGTCGTTGGCTCGTCGAGTATATAAAGTGTTTTACCAGTCGAACGACGTGATAGCTCTGCTGCCAATTTAATACGCTGCGCCTCACCGCCAGAGAACGTCGTCGCTGGCTGCCCAAGCTTCACATAGCCCAAACCAACTTCGTTAATCGTCTCGAGCTTGCGGGAGATGGCTGGAATATTAGTAAAGAACTCGCAGGCTTGCTCGACTGTCATTTCTAGAATATCGCTAATGGTTTTGCCCTTATATTTAATCTCTAGCGCTTCGCGGTTGTAACGCTTGCCGTGGCATTCTGGACACTGTATATAAACGTCCGGCAAAAAGTGCATTTCAATCTTTATCACACCGTCGCCTTGGCAATTCTCACAGCGACCACCCTTGACGTTGAAGCTAAAACGCCCCGCTTTGTAACCGCGAATATTAGCCTCAGGGGTATTAGCAAACAATTCGCGAATCTGTGTAAACACGCCCGTATAAGTTGCTGGATTAGAACGCGGTGTACGACCTATCGCCGACTGATCAATGACGATAGCTTTATCTAATTGCTTAACACCGTCAATTCTATCATGATCGCCGGGCACAGTCTGCGCTCTATGCAGACGCGCCGTCAATTCATTGGCTACAATGTCATTGACTAGTGTCGATTTGCCGCTACCGCTAACGCCAGTCACTAATGTCATTACGCCCAACGGAAACTCGACATCAATATTTTTAAGGTTATTCTCCTTAGCACCGCGAACGACAAGTTTGCGATCTTTCTCGACCGCACGGCGTTTCTTAGGCACCGATATTTTTTCTGCTCCAGATAAATATCGTCCGGTAATACTGGCCGGATTCTGTGCCACCTCGGCTGGCGTGCCGGCAGCTACAATCTCGCCGCCATGCACGCCAGCACCTGGACCCACATCCACCAAAAAATCAGCTGCAGCGATCGTCTCTTCGTCATGTTCGACAACCAATACGGTATTGCCCAGATCGCGCAAATGCTTGAGCGTTTTGATCAATCGATCGTTGTCGCGCTGATGCAAGCCAATTGACGGCTCATCTAATACATACAGCACACCTTGCAGCCCAGAACCAATCTGTGTCGCTAGACGAATCCGCTGTGCCTCGCCGCCGCTCAGAGTATTAGCAGCTCGCCCCAGTTCTAGATAATTCAACCCTACGTTATTCATAAATCCCAGACGAGCGTTAATCTCTTTAATCACTAGTTTGACGATCTTCATTTCGTTATCATCAAATTTCAGCTGGCTAAAGACATCTAAGGCGTTCTCGACATCTAGATTACAAATATCCATAATCGACAAGCCGCTAACCGTCACCGCTAAGACTACCGGTTTAAGGCGAGCGCCCTTGCAGGCTGTGCATTTGCGTTCACGCATAAATCGCTCAATATCTTTGCGCATGAAGTCGCTATCAGTTTCGCGGTGACGACGCTCAAGATTTGGAATAATCCCTTCAAATGTTGAATCATAGTGCCGGCCATTACCTAGCTCAACGCGATATTTTTGCTCGCCTGTACCATACATCAATAATTTCCGCACATCGTCGCTTAGTTCGCGCACTGGTACGTGTAGACTAAAACCATGTTCAGCCGCTACCGCTTCAAGCCGTTTCATATACCAAGCATCAACACTAAAACGATTAAACGGACGAATTGCACCCTCAGCAATCGTCAAATTTTTGTTAAAAACTAAGCTAGGATCAATCTCCATTCGTGTACCCAGCCCCGTACATACCGGACAAGCACCTTGTGGCGCGTTAAAGCTGAATAACCGCGGCTCCAATTCAGGAATCTCCTCGCCCGGGTGATCCACACAAGCATAGCGCTGGCTATAAGTCAAAATCTTGCCGCTATCCGCATCCAGCACTTGGACTATGCCGCCAGCCAATTCTAACGATTGTTCTACTGATTGCGATACGCGCGAAATCATGTCTGGACGCATCACCAAGCGGTCTACAACCAATTCGATATCATGTTTATAGCTCTTTTGCAATTCTGGAAATTCGTCTAATGCATAAACTACGCCGTCCACTCGCGCTCGAGCAAAGCCGCTGCGCATATACTGTTCAGGAATATGCTGAAACTCGCCTTTTTTCTGACTGACAATCGGCGCCAGGATCATTAATTTTGCGCCTTCAGGTAATTTCATGATTTCATCAATAATTGATTGTGCTGTTCGTCGTTGTACCGGCTTGCCGCAGCGCTTACCATCTGGCAAAAGCGCCGGACAATGAGGTACGCCAACACGCGCGAACAACAAGCGTAAATAGTCGTAGACTTCTGTTACCGTGGCAACCGTTGAACGCGGATTACGACTGGTTGATTTTTGATCTATTGAAATTGCCGGGCTCAATCCATCAATTGAGTCGACATCTGGCTTGTCCATGATACCCAAGAATTGTCGTGCATAACTACTCAAGCTTTCAACATAGCGCCGTTGCCCTTCGGCATAGATAGTATCGAAAACCAGGCTTGATTTACCGCTGCCGCTAAGTCCTGTCACCACCACAAACTTATCGCGTGGAATTTCCAAACTCACGTTTTTTAAGTTATTCTGGCGTGCACCGGTAATCTTGATACTATCTGACATGACTACTTATTTTAGCATTTTTCGGTAAAAAAATCCATTACCGCAAAATATCTGTGCACGTATTACACTTAAAATATCATCCAAATAAACTAAAACTGTATCGCGCTTATCGTTGCACATACTATAGTATATTTGCTATAGTATAGTCAAATGAGAGCATTAATTGAACTATTCGCTGTCCTCAGCATCAAGATTCGTGTTGTATTGGCGTGCCTTATCGGTGTACCTCTATTTTTGCTGCGTCACGACATTTATGATTCGCTAATGAATTTCGTGCTAGTCGGCGCCATACCTGGCACGCACATATCAGTACCATACTGGGTTATGTTATTGCTATACGCAATGATAGTCATAAACATATTCACCTACATAGAAAATACTGTTCAACGTCCTTTACCTCCAAAAGAATAGCAGCTAGCACGCGAAAAATCTAATCGCTAACTGGTAATGTAGACTCAGCCCACAATTGCAATTCTTGCAAAATAAACTGCTGTTCGTCAGTTGCTGTCGGCGCTAAACGATGCAAAGCCGTCATAAACCCTGGTAACTGCACCTGCAGGCGCTGAGCACGCCAGGTTTCCCACTGCGCCAAATCGTCTTCGCTGAGCGAACGCGGAAAGTTGCGTGCTTTGTAGTGCAGCAACAGCGGCGCTAAACGTTCATCCTGAAATTCTGGATGAAAATCAGCCAGCTCGCGCTCATCAGCATTACGCACCGCTTCGACACGGATACGATCACGGTCGTTCAAAAAGCCGTCATACAATTGTGCTTCTGGATCGGGCAGTTTTTTGAAGGCTGGCTTGTTTTCAAAAATAGTCCGTAATTTTTCGGCAAAGTCCGGGTGATTCAGTAAAATATTTTGATGCTCCTGCACTGTCTTTAGATCAAGCGAAATTTTCCGCCAGCCATCGCCCTGTTCCAGCACACCCAGCGGCGCTACCGCCGGACAGCGATTGTATTGCAATTCTTTGACTGGCAATTTAACGAAATCCTCAGCCTGGCGCTCTTCCCACGAAGCAAAGATTTTCTTCGATAATTCTTCAGTACTCAGCCCAACAAACGGCGTCGGATCATAGCGCAGGTCATAGACGACCACACCGCCGTTTCGACTGGTCGTCAGCGGAAAGGCCACCGTGGTTTTGGCAAATTCTTTATTGTAACGCCCACTGGCATAGACAAACGGTTTTTTGTCGTCGACATTGACCAGCTGCTGGACTACTTTTTTGTCACGCATTTTTAGCAAATAATCATACAGTTGCGGCTGCTTTTGCTTGATCAATTTCGTCACGGCGATCAATGCCGTCACGTCCGCTAAAGCATCGTGAGCATTTTCGTGCGCAATACCGTTGGCGCTGGTAATCAATTCCAGGCGGTTGCTTGGCTCGCCCTTAGCATCAAGCGGCCACTTGATTCCTTCTGGCCTGAGCGCCCTGGTCAGTCGCACTACATCGAGCATATCCCAACGCGATCGACCTTCCTTCCAGCTCCATTCATACGGGTCATGAAAATTACGCCACAACACATGACGAATGAACTCATCGTCAAACCGAATATTATTAAAGCCAACCGCAATAGTATCCGGCGTGAAAATTTCCTCACTCAACATCCGGGCAAACTGCGCTTCGGTGTAGCCCTCCTCAACCGTTTTTTGCGGCGTGATGCCAGTCACCATAAGCGCGTCAGGACTCGGTAAGGTATCATCATTCAGCGTCACCAGCAGATTATACGGCTCGCCAATTGGTTCGAGATTCATGTCCGTCCGCTGCCCAGCAAACTGCATGATTCGGTCTTGTCGCGGGTTTAGTCCGCTAGTTTCTAGGTCATAGAAGAAAAATGTTTGCGCCATAACTATAGTATAGCAAAGCGACGAGATGACGCCCAATTCTACTGCTCAACCAGCGTAAACGGCGTCGATTCGCCGATCTGCACTAAGCTATCACCAGTAGCGCCTTGGCGCATTAGTTCGTGCGCGATACCATAACGACGCATAATATCGCGTAAACGATTGACGCTTTCAAACTGATCAAAATTGGTGCGACGAGCAAATTTTTCTATCTTGCCGCCAAACACGCGGTAGATTTGCTTATCAGCATCGTATGAAACTTCCCAACTGCTCGAGATCGTCTCGTTGCCACTGAGAGTGATTGTCTCAAGTTTATCGTTATTCAAATCGTCAGTCTGCTTCTGCTCATTCTCGGCTGCGCGCGTTGCTACAACTTGCACCTGCAGAGCTCTCAGTACATCAATTACGCCTTTATGCGATACCGAAGAAATAGCGAAAACCTGTGTGTCCTCGCTAGTGACAGCTCTTAAGGTGTCAATTTGCATTTGAATGATATCCTGATCTAATCCTTCGCATTTAGTTAAAGCTACTATCTCGGGACGCGACGCCAGTTCGGCACTGTACTTTTTGAGTTCGCGGCGGATCGCCAGGTAGCGCTCAGCTACGTCGTTACTATAAGCGTCCACCAAATGGAGTAGTACGGCAGTCCTCTCAATGTGCCGCAAAAAGGCATCACCCAGTCCTTTACCATCACTAGCCCCTTCAATCAACCCTGGAATATCAGCGATTAAAAGCGAGCTGTCATCGACATCAGCTACACCGAGATTCGGCGTCAACGTAGTAAATTCATAATCTGCAATTTCAGGACGAGCATTTGACACTACACTCAAAAAGGTTGACTTACCAGCATTAGGAAAACCCACCAAACCGACATCAGCCAATAATTTCAGTTCTAATTCTGCCTCGAACGATTCGCCGAGCTCGCCCACTTCTGCCATGCGCGGCGTTTGACGAACGCTCGACTTAAAGTGAGCATTGCCGAAACCGCCATCGCCACCCTTAGCAATAACAGTTTTTTGGTTTGGTTTAGATAAATCGGCGATGATTTTACCATCGCGCTTGACTATTGTACCAACTGGCACTTTAATAACTAAATCCTTACCAGCGCGGCCTGCCATTTTTTTCTTGGCGCCCGAGACACCATCTTCGGCCTTTAGCTCGGGTTTGTAACGAAATTTTAATAACGTATTAAGCTGTTCCGTCGCCAAAAACACAACATTACCGCCGCGACCACCATCGCCGCCATCCGGACCGCCTTTATCAACGTAAATCTCGTGGCGAAAACTGACCGCACCGTCGCCGCCGCGGCCCGCCTGGACTAAAACTTTAGCTGTATCAACAAACATACAGACACATTATACCAAAAACACCTCCGATTTGACAGAGGTGTTAATTAGTTTTGTAAAATACTTAGTGAATATATCTATAGTAACCGCTAGTGGCCTCGCCCCAGGAAATCTGGCCATGACCAACGCGATTGAAGCCGCCGCCAAAGCGATAACCGTTCATCTCGCTAATTGTGATTGATACGCCCGGATTAACGCTCTCGACAATCGCCACATGGCCATATCCGCCGCCGTTTTGCATTATTGCGCCAGGCGCCGGCGTACCATTAACTGCCAATCCAGCCGCTGCTGCCGCATAAGCCCAAGTACTAGCATTACCCCAGAAACTACCAACTGGGCGTCCTAGCTGCATTCGGCGTTCGTAAGCATACCAAGTACAGTTCCCCCATGCATATTTGTTGCCAGCAGAGATAACCCCATTGTAATTACTTCCGTAACCGCCCAGGCCCGACCCATACCCATAAGCGCTGCGCCGATTACTAGCCGCAGCACGAGGAGCCACATATCCTGGACGTTCATTTTCTGGCAAAGCACCGCCAGGAACAATAATGTTCCTACCTTCAGTTAGCGAGCCAGCGAGTTCCAGGTCATTATACGACACCACATCGGCCTTATTACCACCATACTTGGCAACAATACTATCAACAGAGTCACCCGCCTTAACGGTATGCTGAACACCATCAACTGGCAGAATTGTTAAAGTAGTGTTTGGCTCCAGCGCATCAGACGATAGATTATTAGCCCAAGCTATAGTCTCTTTCTTGAGTCCATATTTGCTGGCTACTGCATCGACTGTATCGCCAGCCTTGGTGGTATAAGTAGTAGCCGCCCGCGAATTAGCTGTCGGCTGGACAACCTGCGGCTTACTAATCGCATTACTGGAGGTCTGCGACATTACCGTTTCAATAGTCAGCGTCTGAGAAAGTGTCGCCACGTTAGCGCTAACTGGCATACTGGTAGTGTCTGCTAGCGACGAAGCTATGTTCGTAGCGACAACCGGATCTACCGTACTAGCGGAAGTTGCAGCTGCTACAGTATTTTTAGTGCTTGAGGTAGAGGCATTAGCCAGCGGCGTATTATTACTACCTTCCTGAACGCCAACTGGACGCTGCCCGATAGCAATTAGCGTTGCTATGAATAGAAAAACGCCGACATACGATACTACGGAAGTCCAAGAAACACCACCGCGCCTTTTAGTTTTGCTAGAATGAGCCTTTGCGCTCGGTACAAAATTAGTTTTAACTCGATTTGGTTGCGTACTAATAATGGTTCTCCTAGAAAATCATATTATGAGCACGATAGAGCTGGCAATAATTCATAATTGTTCCTGCAAGTCCTCGTGTATACTCTATATTGTAGCAAATCACTAGCGCTAATGTCAATACTTTATACGATACTGCACAACTTCTGGCAGTATTTGTCAATATTGTTTTTATGTTCCTCATCAGTTTTGGCAAAATATATTAAACCGTCATCGCCAGCTATGAAGAACAAGTTATCGCCAGGCGCCGGATCAGCGACCGCTTTAAGCGATAATTCGCCAGGTGTCGCAATTGGCGTCGGCGGCAGACCAGTATGCTTGCGAGTATTGTACGGAGAATCAATATCCAACTTAGGCTTAACACCAGCTTTGTCTGCAGCATAGATAAAGGTTACATCAGAACCAAGCTGCATGTTTTTCTTGTAGCGAGCTATAAACACCTGCGCAATACCCCGCTGGTATTGATAACAGCGATTTTTACGCTCGACGGTCGGCTTATCTTCGCAGCCCAATTCCCGCTCAACAATCGAAGCCATAGTCAACCCTTGATAAAGCGTCAGACCTTGCGCCTTAAACTTATTAACTAAGTCATTTTTCTGCACAACCTTGTACATGTGATCAAACACTGTCTGTAAAACATCTTTGGCTGTGGCATCACCCGTAAATTGATACGTCTCCCCAAAAACGTAGCCCTCCAAAGACGACCCGCTTGGACGATCAGCAAACAGAGGACTATCGTATTTCGCTTTGAAAGCACTTGAGATCTCACTATCAGAGTAGCCTGCTTGGCGCAAGATATAACGGACGCTCGTTTTATCAACACCATCAGACGACTGCGAAGCCTTATACTTAGAACTCTCTAACGTACCACCAGGATAAAAAGTAATGGTTTTGAAGTCATGACAACCATTATTCATACGGTTAACAATATCAGCGACCGACTCAGACGGAGCAATCATACAAGTACCAGCTTTGATACTATTCTTATTATTAAGGCGCACATAAACTTCAAAAGCTAATCGGTTGCGAATAAGATTTTTGCTGGCCAGCGTATTGGCAACTGTTGAGACCGAGGAGCCGTCTTCAACAGTAACCGACACCTTATGGCTATCGCTTGAGACTGGTTTTAGCTGCATCTCGTACCACTTAAGCAGCGTCACAAAAACCGCTGTCAAAAACACCATGACTGCTATCAAAATAATCATCCAGCGCCGAAGACGACGCTTCTTCTTTGGCATATTCTGATTCATAATGTCATGGTCATGATCAGAGTTAATTGGAACACTCGCCTTTTGTTCTATTGGCTGATTCGGATCAATAGCACGAGGCGCAGGACGTGGAGCCGCGCCAAGCGGTGGTACTTGCCGATTATTATTCGGCTGATAATTAAATTGTTGGCCATTCTGCCGTTTAAAACCATCCATTATTGAGCCTCCAAATAATCTTGTAAAATAATGCTAGCTGCCATAGAATCAATCTCGCCCTTACTATACGGACGTTTTTGCGATGCTAAGATATTCTCTGCTTTGACGCTCGTCAACGATTCGTCCTGGAATACAACGTCAGATTCAATTTGGCCAAGACTATCAACGAAATCTTCGACATACCGAGTCTGCGCAGTCGGCTCGCCTCGTTGATTGCGCGGATAACCCACTACCAAAACATCTATTGATTCGTCAATCAGCATCTCGCGGATAATATCGAGTTCCTTGCCGTCGACATCAATCCAGTCGCCTGGTACGGCAATCTTAACATCGCTGCTTGCCGACGCTACGCCAATTCGCCGCTCGCCGACGTCAAGCGCCAAATACTGCTTAGCCATCTATCTGAAACTTTACGCTTATCTTCTTGGTGTCATCTGGAACTCTATAAACCCAAAATGGCGAAAGGTTCACATCTACTGATTTTATGCCTTCAACTGTCTTGACGCGCTCTTGAACCTCGCCAACCGATTGGCCTTTGACATACTCCTTGATGGCGTCTTCGTCAATTTTCGGACCAACTTTACCGTTCGCCGAGACTGTAACATTAATCGTATCGCCCGAAATAGCTACGTTAGTCAGAGAAACTGTTTTGCTGCCAGTATCATAAATCTTCTGGTTTGACTTGCCGTCAATGCGTTGCTGGCAGTAAGCTTTGAGAAACGTATCAAACTCGCTGCGAGCAATGCCAGAAAGCGAGAATTTCATTGTACCGGTAATCGCTGCTTGGCCGTCGCTAGCTTCGCTGTCAACAGCAGGCTTATTAATTCCAGCGATATCCGCCGCAAACGACTCATTGATAATCGTGTAATCCTTGCCAAACTCAGTTTGCAAAGCAGCTTTGTTTTGGTTCTTATCGTCCTCGGTGACGAGTTCGCGCATTGCTTTATTTATATCGCTTTGTTGAACGACGGTAATAGTTTTGTCAGTACCTCCCGTCGTCGAGCCACTAATACTTGCTGAAATACCACTAGGCGCTCCCTTGACTGTACCGCTAGCGCCATTATAGCTGGCGCCGCTGCGTGCGGCAGTAATTTTCACCTTGGCATTACGATAATTACTAAGCGAAATTTTAACGGCTTCACTGGTCACATACTCGGCGCCAGAATCTGTCGTCAAAGTTGTTCCTGCTGGGATTTCTGTACCAAGATTGTCAATATCGCGCGTCGAAAAGCTTACTATACCAGTCGCTTTTTCGCCAACATCCTTCTTGCCGGTAGCTGTAAATGTTTTAGAAATCGCTTTTTCTCTAGTTTTGGTCGTCAGTTTGACAGTACCATCTTGCAAACTAGTGTTAACAGCAGCGCTTGATTTGATATGAGTGTTAACAGCTACACTACTAGTTTGCGCAGAAATGACAATCTGTGCTCGCGGCGCAAACACAAACGCCCACACCAAACCAGCAATCAACAAAATAACAGCCGCACCGATAATGAAGAACTTCTTACGAAAAGTATTAAAATCGGGGATTTTCGGACTTCTTTTTGACTTGCTATCCGCCTGGTCAGCAGATTTCTTATCGCCGCCATCCTTGCCTTTAGAAGACGGCAGCTCATCCTCTCCTTCATCTTCAATTTTGCTAAGCTCATCATTAAGAGACGACTGCTCTTTCTTATCGTCAAGAGTTTGCGCGTTGGGCTTAGCGCCACCGTTCAACGTTTCCGATCCATCAATCACGTCATCGTCACTGTTGACTTCAAGAGCCGGAATCTCAGCTAATTCTGGACGACTCTGCAAATTTTTGGCCACCGGAATACCCGCGCTGCCCGCAAGCGTCGACAAAGCATCATTATTAGTAATAATTACCAGTTTTTTATCGACCCGCTCAGCCGCGCGATGCACCAATTTAAGGTTTACTGCACTCTGAATCGCCCCAATTCGCTTTGGCGGCACCAAAGCAACAATGTTCGAATTAGCGGCTTTTATCTTGCCAATAATTGAAGTAACATCGTCTTCTACATCTATATAAATGACATCTTTTTGCATATTATTTCTCTATTAAATTCGCAAAATACTATTAATTTTACTGCGAACCGACTGAGTGTCGCCTGCTCCTATCATTGTATCATAACCAACACGCAGCAGACCCATCGCCGTAATAAAAGTGTGATCATTGACTTCACCGGTTTTATCCGTAATACCAACAACTTGATCGGGACGAATACGCTGTACTGTCGGACGCTTAGTAAATGGCAACTCGCTGTACCAATCGCGCTTTTCGAGAGCTGAGACCAATTGCGATAAGCTGGCACCGCCACCACACAACAAAATTCGCGGCGGCAGCTGATCAACTGCATCAAACTCGCTCAACGCAAGCTCTACGCCAGCTAGCCAAACCTCGAGAGTTTTATCGACGGCTACTGCTACGTCTTTTTTGACGGTAGTTTTGATTTTACTGTCCTCAATATTTACTTTGAGTTTTTCTGCTTGATCGTACGGAATTGACAACTCATCAGCGATAGTTTTAGTAAAACTGCGACCACCGATGCCAAACATCTTGGTGCCCTCAACGCCGCCGTCATTAACCACTGCGATATCAGTTGTACCACCACCTACATCTGCTAAAATTGCCGTAAAAGCACTACTGCTATCAGCGCCAAGCACGCTACGACTAACTGCAAACGGCTCAGCAGCGACCGCTAACAACTCCAAATCAAGCTCTTGCGCCACTCTCTCTAACGCGCCAATATGCACCATCGGCGCAAACGCTGTATAAATCTGCACTGCTACATCCTTACCCTGAAAGCCAATCGGATTCGACACTTTATAGCCGTCAATATGAATACTAACCAGCGCCGAGTTGACCAGCTTGACTTCAACCTCGTCATTGCCCGTCTCTAAGGCGATTTGTTTTTGCGCCCGTTTAGCAGCGCGGTCTTGGACCTTCTCGATAATAAACTCAACTTCTTGCTCGTCAAGCGGACGGTCGGGCTGCGGACGACGATAACGAATCGTGCTAGTTGTACCTTTTACTAGTTCGCCAGCTATACCGATGACAGCATGCTTGGCCTGCAAGCCAGCTTCGTCTTCAGCCTGAGTCAGAGCGTCCTCGCAGTGTTGCACTACGCCAGCAATATCAGCAATCGCGCCCGAATGCATATCTGAAAATTCTTGATGAGCACGTCCAACACCAAGAATCTCAATATCGTCGCCGTTAACGCGAGCTAACAGTGCCTTAACGTTTTCGGTACCGATATCAAGTGCAACGATGTAGTCATCGTGCTGATCGTCGGACTCGCCCTTTAGATTATTTAGCTTATTGCGTAATCGCTCTAAAACCATAACTACATCTATTATATACTATTTTTGCTTATGGTTGCTAGATTTTGCCAAATCATAGGGGCTTACAGAGATTAACTCAGAACCGCTTTAATCCGGCGAATTCCCGCCGAGCTGGACTCCTCCTTGGTGATTTTGAAGCGCTTACAGCCTTCAGCCAAGACACCCGTGTGTTCAACGTGCGGGCCGCCGCAAACTTCGAAACTAACAATATTGTCGCCTTCGCCGATGGAATAGACCTTTACTTTATCGCCGTAACGTTCACCAAAGGCGCCGATTGCACCCATGTTTAGCGCCTCGTCAGTCGGATAAACGGTAAAGCTGACTGGCAAATCAGCGTCAATCCAGGCATTAACTTGATCTTCCACTGCTTGTTTTTCCTCCGGCGTCAATTTATCGTGGTTGAAATCAAAACGCAGGCGCTCGGCGGTGATATTACTGCCGTGCTGCTGCAAATCCGGCGCCTTCAGAACTTTGCGCAGTGCCGCCCCCAACAAGTGCGTCGCCGTATGATATTTCAGATGGATTGGATCGTGACCCTCCAGGCCGCCGCTAAACTGCCCTTTGCGCGCTGTCTTGGAACGTTGGCGCTGCTCGGCCATTCGCGCATCAAATTCGGCTCGCCAATTATCAGAAAGTTTGATGCCTTGTTTATAGGCCTCCTCAGTACTCAGCTCTACCGGAAAACCAAACGTATCATACAGCATGAATAGCTCTTCGCCAGTCAAGCCGTCGTCGATATAATGCTGCATTTGCCTAAGACCTTTACGCAACGTCTGGCGGAAGGCTTTTTCTTCCTTGACCAGCACCGCGATGATACTCTCGCGGTTTTCCTTAACTTCTGGGAAGTCCGCTTCATATAAATCAGCGATTACCGGTACGACTTCCTGGAGGAAGTTCTGTTCGATCCCCAGGTCAAAACTATAGCGAATCGCCCGGCGTAATAAGCGGCGCATCACGTAGCCCTGCTCCTTGTTGCTCGGTACGCAGCCATCAACCGCCAAAAATACCGCCGCTCTGAGATGATCGGCGATCACTCGCATTGACGCGGTATGTGTAGCGTATTCCTTGCCGCTTAAACTTTCTAGCTTTTTAATAATTGGCTGTAGTAGACTGATTTTAAATACGTCAGGACTGTCAATTGCTGCCGCGGCAATCCGCTCCAGGCCGCCGCCGAAATCAACATTCTTACGCGCTAGCGGTTCAAAACTACCGTCGTCCAGCCGGCGATACTGCATGAACACTTGATTGCCAATCTCCATAAATCGGCCGCTATCGCTAGCTGGATGCGCCTGCCCAAAACTAGCATCGTGATGCTGCTCGCCAAAATCATAAAACACCTCGCTATCCGGCCCGCACGGATCACCAATCGGCGTACTATCAATCCCGCCACCACGGCTCCACCAGTTCTCTTTATCGTTGTAAAAGAAAATCCGACCGCCCTGCATACCTAGCTTATCGCCATTTTCAGCGCTATCCAGCTCGACGATTTTAGCTTCAATGCCTTTTTTAGCAAAAACTTCCTGCCAAATTTGCGCTGCTTCATCGTCGCGCGGAATGTTGTTTTTCTCATCGCCGATAAAACAGCTAACGTAGATTTTATACGGATCCAGCCCAACTATTTCTGTCAAAAATTCGAAAAACCACTCAATCTGCTGGCGTTTGAAATATTCGCCCATACTCCAATTGCCCAGCATCTCAAAGAAAGTCGTGTGGCGATTATCGCCAACATCCTCAATATCCTGCGCCCGCAAACACGTTTGACTATCAGCCAATTTCGTACCCTGCGGATGATCCTGGCCCAGCAAGTACGGCAACAGCGGCTGCATGCCCGAGCCGGTAAATAATGTCGTCGGGTCATTATGTAGTATAAGCGGCGCCCGCTCAATAATAGCGTGGCCGTTCCTTTGGCAAAATTCGAGATATTTCTGGCGGATTTCTTGTGTGTTCATAGAGGTAATTATAACACGAAAACCACCTGCTTAGCGACCAACAGCCCGCCATCTCTACGACAAACTAAAGACCTAAAGGACACAGCTCTTAATATATGTCATAATCTCAGCAAAATTAGCAAAATCATGATGATAGTCTTGTACTTTATCAAATTCTACAAACTCCCTGGCTGATGATTCGTGCGAAGCTACAAAATCATCTATTCGTTTTACATCAGCCAGAAAAAGCAGCTGATATGCCCTATCAGGGTATCTACTGTTATATTTAGAATGAAATAGCTTTTCAATATGCCAAGCACCAATCAATTTTAGAGAATTTAGTTCAACGGATGCTTCCTCATACACCTCGCGCCGCGCACAATCTTCTGGCGTTTCCCCTAATTCCATACGGCCACCTGGCAAACCCCAGCCACGCGGTGGCTTGGCCAGAAGTATTTTATTTTCATGAACTGCACAAACCATACACGATGTCACAAGCGAAAAGTCAGGAATGGCTTCACACGGATAGAATTGAGACTTGTTGATTTGTCTTTACCCCAGAAAACAACTGGAAAACTATTATCAATTTTCATTTTAATATAACACCTTCGCATATTTTATCAGAACATTTGGCATTCCTTATATGTCCGACATTATTCCACCGCCCAAGCACTCTTCACCGCGATAGATCACTGCCGACTGGCCAGGCGCCACAGCTCGTTCGG
>CAUSWA010000017.1:0-18543 GCA_963535445.1 uncultured Candidatus Saccharibacteria bacterium
CCGCCGCTCCTGGTTGGGGGGGCGGGCTACAAACTGGGACCCGCCGACACCTATTCGCCGGCCGCCCCCGCGGGGGGTGTCCCAGGCGGGGGCCGCCGCGGGGTCGGCGGCCCACGCTGCCATTAAGGCAAATGAGCACCCCCCCACGGTCGTATCCGCCGCCAGCCTGAGGCTGGTGGGGTCTTCAGTCCCCAGCGAGCGCCGCAGTCCAGCGCTCGCCGAGGAGAAATGGAGTGCGGTGCTGACCAGCATCATACAGGCGCCGGCCAGCACCCACCAGGGCACATTGGCCAGAACAGCGAAGCCCCAGCCAATGACGTTTTTCTCTCCGGCCACTGGGCCGAAGAGGAGAAAAAACGTCCCCCACGGCCAAACGCCGAGGGAGACAGCGGCGATGAGACGCCGCCAAAGTGGCGGCGTCTCATCGCGGGGATCGGGCGGCGGGACAGGTGTGCTCACGACACACCACCTCCTAATTGAAAACGGGACGAGACAGCGCGGGATTGCGCCGTCCATTTTCTTATTATACTACATTTCGCGTTAAATAGCAAGTTATTAGCACTCTGCCTTGACGAGTGCTAATTAGTACGCTACAATTAGACCATGAAACCATCGAATTACTTAGTTCCCAACGTGATTGTCCGTACGCGCGACGGCGAGCGCGGTTACGACATTTATTCGCGCCTGCTCGAGGACCGCATCATTTTCTTGGGCGAGGAAGTCAACGAAGCTACAGCCAACGTCATCGTGGCGCAACTGCTGCACTTGGCTAACGAAGATCCCGAAAAGGACATCCAGCTCTACATTAACAGCCCAGGCGGCGTGGTGTACGATGGCTTGGCAATTTATGATACTATGCAATACATCAAGCCCGACGTCCAGACGATTGGCATCGGGCTGCAAGCCAGCATGGGCGCTTTCTTGCTCAGCAGCGGCGCCAAGGGCAAGCGCTATTTGCTGCCGAACGCCCGGGTGATGATCCACCAGCCGTCGAGCGGCACTCACGGCAAGGTGACCGACCAAGAAATCAGCTTGCGCGAGGCGATAGAATTAAAAGAGCGGTTAGCGAAAATCATAGCCGACAACACTGGCCAGAAACTTGACAAAGTCAAAGCTGACATGGAGCGCGACTACTGGATGAGCGCCGACGAAGCGCTGCAATACGGCGTAGTCGACGAAGTAATCGGCCGCAAAAACAGCAAAAGCAAACCAGCGAAATCTGGAAAATAGTTCGCCGAGGTGGTAGTCGTCCGGTTTAACGGCTGCGCGATAACGGTGATGTTTTTTAACTGATTTGCGATTTCGAGGTATAGGTCGGGTTTTACGAGATACTGTGGTATAATTTTAGATATTCTAATCGTTTCTGCCTAAGGAGGTGAGGAGAGAATGATTAGGGTTATTTGGGTCATGATTTTGGCCTCTTTCAGTTGCGGCACTATTGCCGCCGCGTTTGCCCACAGGGCATACTCAATGGCCGAGAGTCAAGGGATTTTCAGTCCCTACTCAGCCCGTATGCATGCCGCGTACAAAACGCGGTACTACCAGCTCGGAGTAGCCACATGGCGTTTTTACACCATAGCTGCTTGTTTTGGAGCTGTTAGGCTGCTAGCAGTAGACTCTGTTTGGGCAGCCATCGGCGCTGCTCTGCTTGTCACAATCAGTTACGTTATGGCGGCTTTCGCCCACGCGATGGCCAAAGCCGCCATAATTTGGCGCGACTCACAGCGCGACACCGCCCACCTCGACAGTGCCTCTTAACGAGGCGACTCCAGCTAGGGGGAGCCGTCCCTAGCCGCCCCGCCGGGTAAAACTGGCGGGGATTTTCCTTGTTTTTATCGCCAAACTCTTGACTTAGCAGCTTCGCGCGATTATAATTAGAGCTAATGAAGATTGTGTAATGTGGGTTGGTTGTGTACTGCGCCTGTGGCGCGGCGTTTTTGGTATGCGGTATCTACATTTAGTAAAGCTTCGGCGCCAATCGCAAGCGGGAATCATCACCCTAGTGCGGTTTCATCAAACTTAACCATCAAGCAGGAGTACTATGCCACAAGCAACAACGGCGCAGCACACCCCGGTCAAACGTGTCTTCTTCACCAATGATGACACAGCGGTCGAGGTGCCGAACCTCTTGGCTCATCAAAAGGAATCATGGAGAGATTTCGTCGAGACGGGCCTAAGCGAGATCTTCGCAGAACTCAACCCAATCGAGGATTACACCGGCCAAAAACTTGAACTGCGATTCAAGGATTACAAATTTGAGGATCCAAAAAACGACGAGAAATTCGCCAAAGAGAATAATCTGACGTTTGAAGCGCCGCTGTCAGTAACAGTCGAACTGACCAACAAGGTGACTGGCGAAGTCAAAGAACAAGAAATCTATCTGGGCGATTACCCATGGATGACCGACCGGGCAACGTTCATCATTAATGGTACGGAACGGGTGGTTGTTAGCCAGCTGATTCGCTCGGCGGGTGTCTTCTATACTGCCGAAAAGGGTGCTGGGCGCAGTCTATACAGTGCTAAATTAATTCCGGGCCGCGGTGCTTGGTTGGAGTTCGAGACCAGCGCTAGCGGCGCTATCTACGTCAAGATCGATCGCCGCCGCAAAATTGCCGTAACGACGTTCCTGCGAGCGTTAGGCTACAGCAAGGTATCCGAAATTAAAGAATTATTCGAAGATATTGATACTGGCGATGTCAAATATATTGAGGCTACACTCGAGAAAGATCCGGCTCATGGCGTCAACGAGGCCTTGATCGAAGTCTACCGCCGCTTGCGCCCAGGCGACTTAGCGACGACCGATAACGCGCGCCAGATGATTGAACGGATGTTCTTTGATTTCAAACGTTTTGACTACAGTCGTGTCGGCCGTTACAAGATGAACAAGCGTTTGGGGCTAGATGTGCCAAATATCGCCGAGAATCGTACTTTGCAAAAGAGCGACTTGGTGGCTATCATCCGCGAATTGATCCGCATGAATAACACCCAAGAGCCAGGCGATGATATCGACGCGCTCGACAATCGGCGGATCAAGCTGGTAGGCGAGCTAGTAGCGCGCCAGTTCCGTGTCGGTATGCTGCGCATGCAGCGCAACGCCATGGATCGCATGTCAATGTCTGATCTCGAAAATGTCACGCCGAGCCAATTAATTAACGCCCGCCCGGTCGTGGCAGCGGTACGCGAATTCTTTGCTTCTAGCCAGCTCAGTCAGCTGCTCGATGAGGTCAACCCGATTTCGGAACTTAGCCACAAGCGGCGATTGAGCTCGATGGGGCCAGGCGGCTTGAGCCGCGAGCGTGCCGGCTTCGAGGTGCGCGATGCTCACCCGACGCATTACGGACGAATCTGCTCGGTCGAGACGCCAGAGGGCGCTAACATCGGTTTGGTGTTGAACCTGGCGACTTATGCGCGGATTAACGAATATGGCTTCATCGAGACGCCATACCTCAAAGTTGTTGGCGGCCATGTCACCGATGAAGTTGTATATCTCGACGCTTCCCAAGAAGTTAACGAAGTGATTGCCGACGCTGGCGTCAAGCTCGACGAGAATAATAATCTGAAAAGCCCGCGTGTTTCGGCCCGCAAGTTCTTGCAGCCGGCCCGCGTCGATGCTTCAGAAGTGACGTTGATTGACGCTTCGCACAAGCAAATCCTCGGTTCTACCGCTAGCCTGGTGCCATTCATCGAGAAAAACCGCGTCGACCGCGCTTTGACTGGCTCGAACATGCAACGCCAGGCAGTGCCGCTATTGCAGCCGCAGTCGCCAACTGTCGGTACTGGTATCGAAGCTAATATTGCTCGCGATTCCAGCCAACTGGTTGTTGCTGAAGCTGATGGCGAAGTTATCCGTGCTGATGGCGATAGCATCGAAATCAAATACGCTGACGGCGTTAAAAAATACGACTTGATTCATTTCACCAAGAGCAACGATGATCGCTGCATCAACCAGAAAGTTCGAGTCCAGCGCGGCGAGCAGGTCGCTAAGGGCGATATCTTGATCGAAGGTATGTCAATCGCTGACGGCGAATTGGCGCTCGGCAAAGATTTGCTGGTAGCCTTCATGCCGTGGGGCGGCTACAATATGGAGGATGCTATCGTCATCAGTCGCCGCTTGGTCGAAGACGATACGCTGACCTCGGTCAATATCAAGGATTACTCAGTTGAAGTTCGCGAAACCAAGCTCGGTCCAGAGATTGTTACTCGCGATATCCCGAATGTGTCGGAAGACAGTTTGCGCCACCTCGACGAAGACGGCATCGTACAGGTTGGTTCTGAAGTACGCGCCGGTGATGTCTTGGTTGGTAAGATTACGCCAAAGGGAGAGCAAGAGCTGAGTTCTGAGGAGCGCTTGCTGCGTGCTATCTTCGGCGAAAAAGCTAAGGACGTACGCGATACTTCGCAGCGCATGAATAATGCTGGCGGCGGCAAAGTTGTCGGTGTTAAGATTTTCAGCCGCGAAAACGGCCACGAATTAAAGGCTGGCGTGCTAATGCAGATCCAGATTTATGTCGCGCAACTACGTAAAATCAGCGTCGGCGACAAGATGGCGGGACGCCACGGCAACAAGGGTGTGGTAGCGCGTATTTTGCCAGTCGAGGATATGCCGTATTTGGCCGACGGTACGCCGGTAGATGTAGTGCTTAACCCGCTAGGCGTGCCAAGCCGTATGAACTTGGGCCAGCTGTTCGAGACACACTTGGGCATGGCTGCCCGCGCTCTCGGCTACAAAGTCGCTACGCCGCCATTTAACGGTGTCAGCAACGAAACGATTGAAGAACAACTCGAGAAAGCCGGTTTCGCCAAAGACGGCAAGAGTCAACTCTTCGACGGCCGCAGCGGCGAAGCTTTTGAGGAGCGTACTACAGTTGGTGTGATGCATATGATTAAGCTGCACCACATGGTCAGCGACAAGATTCACGCCCGTTCGACTGGTCCGTACACTATGGTTACCCAGCAGCCGCTCGGCGGTAAGGCGCAAAATGGCGGCCAGCGCTTCGGTGAGATGGAGGTTTGGGCGCTAGAAGCTTACGGTGCGGCGACTACTTTGCAGGAAATGCTGACTATCAAGTCCGACGATGTTTATGGCCGCGCTAAAGCTTACGAGTCAATTATCAAGCACGACGTCATCACCGGCCCGAAGCTGCCAGAAAGCTTTAATGTTTTGGTGAAGGAACTGCAGGGTTTGGGGTTGCGCGTCGATCTGGTTGACGAACACACTAATAATATCGACGCCGAAAATCTCATCGCTACTAGCGGCCCGGCCGACAAAACTGTGCCAGCGAGTGATGATAACAATGGCAGTGATAATTCCGATGACGATGACGAAGAAACTTATCTTGACGAATCTGACGGTATCGGCAATATCGACGACGGCATGAGCGTGCGTGATATTGACGATGACGGTCAAATCTCGGAAGAGGAAAGCGATTACGATAATTACGACGATACAAACGATAATGAAGAGGAGGAGGCGTAAGATGGCACGAGTAGTCTCGACATCTGGTATCGCAGATTTTGACGCAGTGCGCTTGGTGGTTGCCAGCCCAGAAGATATCCTAAAATGGAGCCACGGCGAAGTCACTAAGCCGGAAACGATTAACTATCGCACCCAAAAGCCAGAGCGCGACGGCTTGTTCTGCGAGCGAATCTTTGGCCCGGTTAAGGACATCAATCCGCATGATTCCAAGCTCAAGGGCGTGCGTTCGCGCGAAGCTGCCGTCGATAAAAACGGCGAGCTTGTCACCAAATCAATCGTCCGCCGCGAGCGCATGGGTCACATTCAACTGGCCGCACCAGTAGCGCACATCTGGTTTATGCGCGGCACGCCGAGCGCTATGAGCTTGCTGCTGGGCATCACGGTACGTAATCTCGAGCGGATTGCTTACTTTGCTACGTACGTAATTCTGAAGGTTGACGAAGAGAAACGCGACCAATTACTAGCCGATCTCGAAGCCGAGACTGAAGCTGCTCGCGCCGCTATCAAAATTCGCTACGAACGCGAGGCTGGCGCTGACGGCGCTGACGTCAAGGCTTTGGCCGAAGAACAGAGCAAAGAGCTCGAAGAGCTAGAAAATCAATTTACCACCAAGAAATCGCAGCTGGAAAGCTTGCAAAAGCACGCGCTGATGAGTGAAACTGATTATCGCAACTTGCCAGAAGCTTACGAAGAATTAGTCGAAATAGCCATGGGCGGCACCGCGCTCAAGGCAATGCTCGACGAAATCGACCTCGACAAGCTAATCGCTGATCTGCAACAAGAATCCGAGGACGCCAGGGGCCAGCGCGAGAAAAAATTACTAAAAAGACTTAAGGTTCTAGAAGGCATGCAAGCAGCTGGCATCAAGCCGTCGAGCCTGTGCATGACGGTTCTACCGGTGATTCCGCCAGACCTGCGGCCGATGGTGTCGCTGGCAGGCGGCCGTTTCGCGACGAGCGACTTGAACGATCTTTATCGCCGTGTCATTAACCGCAATAATCGCCTCAAGAAACTGATCGAATTGAACGCGCCAGAAGTGATTCAGCGCAACGAAAAACGCATGCTGCAAGAAGCTGTCGATAGCTTGATCGATAATTCATCAGCGCGCGGCGGCCGGGCTGTCAATGCCACTGGCAACCGTCGACGCTTGAAGAGTCTTAGCGATATGCTCAAGGGCAAACAAGGACGCTTCCGCCAGAACCTGCTCGGTAAGCGCGTCGATTACTCTGGCCGTTCGGTAATTGTCGTTGGTCCAAAGCTTAAGATCAACCAGTGCGGCTTGCCAAAGCAAATGGCGATCGAGCTGTTTAAACCATTTGTCATCAGCTGGCTGATTGAGCATGATTACGCGCATAATATCCGCAGCGCTACTCGTCTGATCGAGTCGAGCGAAGCAGTGGTTTGGGACGCACTCGACGAGGTCATCAAGGGCAAGTACGTCTTGCTTAACCGCGCACCGAGCCTGCACCGTTTGAGCATCCAAGCTTTCCAGCCAAAGCTAGTCGAGGGCAAGGCGATTCAGCTGCATCCGCTAGTCTGTGCCGGCTTCAATGCCGACTTTGACGGCGACCAGATGGCTGTTCACTTGCCGTTGTCCGACGACGCTCAGGCTGAAGCTCGCGAACTGATGAGTGCTGTTAACAATTTGCTTAAGCCAGCCGATGGCAGTCCAGTGCTTAGCATCAGCCAGGATATCGTGCTTGGTAACTACTACTTGACCTATGAAAAGTCGAGCGTTCAGACCGAGCATCGCGCTGTCTTTGCCAATAGCCGCGACGCTGAGCTAGCTTACGACATGGGCCGGCTTCACTTGCAAAGCCCGATTCGGGTTCGCGCCAAGGGCGAGATTCACAACACCACGCTGGGCCGCGTCTTCTTCAACGAAATCTTGCCGGACGATTTTCCTTACAACAATAACGTCCAGACCAAGAAAGAGCTAAAGAAAGTTCTGGCGCAAATCTTTGATCGCTACGGCGCCGAAGAAACCGCCAAGACAGCCGACCGCATGAAAGGACTAGCTTTCCGCTTCGCCACCGTGGCCGCAGTATCGACTGGTAAGGACGACTATGTCCACCTTGATCAAACCGAGGAGATAATCCAGGAAGGCGATAAGCATGCAGCGTTGATTGCCGATCAATACGACCAGGGTTTGATTACCGACGACGAGCGTTACAATTTGACGGTAGCAGCTTGGCGCAAGGTTGACAATCAAGTTACTAAGTTACTCCAAGACAACTTGCACCACATCGACACTAGTATTTCGATCATGGTTAACTCGGGTGCCCGCGGTGATATTAGTAACGTCAAGCTAGCTAGCGCCATGATTGGTATCCAGGTCGACGCCGCCAACCGCGAAATCGAGCTGCCAATTCGCTCGTACTACACCCGTGGTTTGTCGAGCTTGGAATCGTTCGTCGCCACCCGCGGTTCGCGTAAAGGTTTGATCGACACTGCGCTAAAGACAGCCGACTCAGGTTACCTAACGCGCCGCTTGGTCGATGTCTCGCAAGATGTCTTCACTGTTGAGGACGAAGAAGGCGACGACGAGGGCTACATGATCTACCGTTCAGAAACTGAAGAAACGATGATTAGCTTCGGTAATCGCTTGTACGGACGCTATACGCGTGATGCTGTGCCAGGCTATATCGGCGCTAACGAGTTGATTACCCGCGAAATCGCCAACAAAATCGAAGCCGACACTAATATCAACGAGGTCAAGATTCAGTCGATTCTCTCGACCAACAATCTCGAGGGTATTCCGCGCCGCAGCTACGGTATTGACATGGCAACTAACGAGCTAGTTGGCGCTGCTCAACCAGTTGGTGTTATCGCTGCTCAGTCGGTCGGCGAGCCAGGTACTCAGCTGACACTCCGTACCTTTCACAACTCTGGCGTGGCCGGTAGCGACATCACTCAGGGTCTGCCGCGCGTCGAGGAGCTCTTCGAAGCGCGCAATCCGAAGGGTCAAGCCTACATCACTGAGGTGGCTGGTACTGTCGATGTCTGGGAAGACGGCAAGAAGTATATCGTCCAGGTCACGCCAGAGGCTGGCCGCGTTGAGCGCTTGCCGCTCGAAGGCCGCAAACCGCTATTGCAAGACGGCTCTAGCGTCAAAGCTGGCGATATCCTTGCCGAAGGTCTCGATAATAGCCGTTCGCTAGTAGCGCCATTCGACGGCGTTGTCGAAGCTGCCGAAAACACTATCGTCATTGCCGCTAACGCTGCCGCTCCAGTCCGCTACGAGATTCCGGGCACTGCGCAGCTAGTAGTGTCAGCCAACGATCATGTCGAAGCAGGCGACCGCTTGACGATCGGCTCGCTCAACTTGCACGACCTGATGCGCTTGAAGGGCACCGAGGCAACTCAGCGCTATATCATCAACGAAGTGTTGCGCATCTACGCCGCGCAAGGCCAAGACGTAGCTGATAAGCATCTCGAGATCATTGTTCGCCAGATGTTTAGCCGCGTCCAGATCGAGGACCCAGGCGACAGCGACTTTGTTATGGGCGATATCGTTTCGAAAGCGCGCGTCGTTGCCGAGAATAAGGCTTTGGTCGCTAATGGTAAAGAGCCAGCGCAATACGCGCAAATGCTCTTGGGCATCACCAAGGTGAGTATCTGGAGCGATTCGTGGCTGAGTGCCGCGTCCTTCCAGGATACTACCCGCGTGTTAATCAGTGCTGCCACCAGCGGCCGCGCCGACCACTTGCACGGCCTGAAAGAAAATGTCATCATCGGCCGCAAGATTCCGGTGGGTACTGGCGTCCGTTCGCTCGACACTGGCGAGGACGATTCGCCAGCCGACGAGTATGCCGAAAGCGTTGACGAGGAGACCGACGACATCACGCCAGATGTCGATGCTGAGTCGTAGGCAAAAACGCCTAAGTTAAAATAATTACCGCTCATGACGAGCGGTAATTATTTTTGCAGCTAATTTTTTGGCACGCTGTATCTTTGCATATTCCAACAGCCAGAATAAGGCGAGATCTAATCTCGTTTGCCAGAATATGTCACCGTATCTTTAGTACTACCGCCAATCGGCTGGCACTTTTGGTCAGCGTAAGCCATCCGCAATTCCCGGTTATTGTAAAGCGTGCAGGCAACCAGTATATTGCGATTACGATCTTGGAAATAATGCCACAAGCCGTCTGGCGTCTGATAGAATAATCCTAGATTGTCAGGTGCAGTCATTCGCTGATACAACACTGTGCTGACTGGAATTTCTAGCAGCTGGTAACCTTTCAGCGCGCCCTTGGACGGAGCTGGCTTACCGATGAAACCGTACTGTCCGGCAGCGCTCACGGCTGGGGTATAAACCGAAACCACCGGCTGCTGCGCTTCAGCGTATTCAGCGTAAACTTTAGTGTCGAGACAGCGAATCTCCATCCAATCGCCGAGCTTGTCGCGCTGCGAAATGTCGGTACTCAGCTGGCAAGTGACATCGTCACGCGTGAAATCAGCTAAATAATTTGCTCTGCTGCCCTCCGAGAAGACCTTGCGGGTAAAACCATCGTAATCCATATTTTTCTCAATTGATTCGCGCTGTGAAGTTGATTTATCCTTAGGAACATAACCGGCCAAACTCTGAACTTGGTCGAGGTCGGGCACTACGGTGTAGAATTTTCTTCCTTTGACTCTTACTGGAGTGGTGATTGACGATTTGGCTTTTTCCTTGCCTTTGAAATAAACGTTGACATGCTTGATAGTTTCGGAAGCGGTCAAGTGAGCTACCTTGGTCTCGTCAGTTTTTTTCTTTTCGTCTGTCTTGACTGTTGACGAGCGAGCGAGCGTCATTACCACGATCGCAACAACAATCACTAAAACGGCGGCGACACCAGCGCCAATCATAATCAGGCGGAATTTACGGAATGGGTCGCGCGGCGGCCGGCGCTGCGGTTCTGGCACTAACGGATCAGGCCGCGGCGCCTGTTCGGGGTGGCCAGCGTATTGGATATCATTGTCATTTAACGGATTCATACGTTTATTATACTATATTGCTTGCGTTTTTAATGCGATAGCGATTCAAGTTTAGTACAAAAAATACGGCGAAAGTATTGACATGTAGACGATCTTAATTAAACAATATAGCTATGAGTAAAGAAATCATCATAACCTATATCACTGTAGCTATACCGTATATAGTAATAATTGCAACCGTAGTAGCCGCTATCGCTTTGATTCGATGGTTTATCCGAAACGACAAGAAATCAAGCAACGACGACAAATAACTCTTGCTATCATTTACTTCAATTCCTAGTTATAAATATAGAGCTAAGTTTATCCGCAGCTGCAAACGTCGCAAACAGGTGAAAATGCTTGTTTTTCGTTATTTTTGCGCTTTTTTGCATAAAATTCAATAAAATTGCCTGATACATTGACTTACACATTCATATGTGATATATATATATCAGCTTTCATTGACAGGGAGTAGATTCTTGTATGAAAGCGCACTTTGACAAGCCGACCTGAAAGAGGTGATAGAGATGTATCCTCCAGATCTTATGGTGGTGCATCGCCCCCGAAAGGGGATCATGGCATGGCTCTTCAGAAGAGCTATGCCCCGAGACACTAGGCCAACTTTTGTTTGGCCTAAACTAGTAGCTACGATCGAGGACGCTAGATACCTTGACAGGCGATGGCTCACTGCCGTCGCAGCAGTGTTGATTGCTATGACAATAGCCGCGGTAAAAGCGCTCTTACTCATCCCGGGGCTCGATAGCTCTGTGGTCAACCTGCTGACTCGCGGTTTTGCGACATTTCTTCCCCGGGGGTGGGCGACAGGGACTGCCTGGACTGTTGGTGTGGCAGGAGTTTTCCTCATAGGAGACTTCACGAACTACACGCCATCACAGAAGCTCCTTCACAAAACCAAAGCTACCAGATACGAGGCGTATAATACCCTATTGCTCTTCGCATTATGGGAAGAGCAAGCTTTCCGCTCTGGAAGTGAGAAGTGGAGCTGGTGCGAACGAGTGCGCGCCAGCGTGTGCTTTGGGCTTGCCCATGTAGTCAACATCTGGTACAGTTTCGCGGCGGGCACCGCACTGTCAATGACTGGCTTCGGTTTTTTGCTGGTATACTTGTGGTACTACCACAAATACCGTAGCCAGATTATAGCTACGGCGGCAGCTGCGACGGTGCATGCATTGTATAATGCCATAGCCCTCAGTCTCATTGCTGTCGCAGCAGCAGTCTACTTGGCGATCAATATCGCCAAGATGCTGTAGCGATACCAGTCTCCTGCGAACCTCTGTCAAAGTCTCTGCTTGTCATGTTCGCTCCATAGATGCGTATCTATGCTGATGAGTCGGAAACGACGAAAGCGAACTTTTTGTCCAAATACTAACAGTTGAGCTCATTCCTGGCTCCAGCGATCAGAGGACAAGCAAACCTTGCTTTCTGATAGGTTTTTTGCTATAATAGAACATAGAGTTTCTCTCGGGTGAAGCGGGGTTATCGGTGTGATAATGCTGCAGCTCTCGAGATGCAGGCGGATGTTTGCTGCATTGCCGCTTGCGCCACGAGCCTTTAGCAAGCTCAAATTTATCATTATAATTAGGAGAAGTTGAATGCCAACTATCAATCAGCTGGTGCGCAAGCCTCGCCAGACGGCTAGCAAAAAGTCAAAGTCGCCGGCGCTAGGCCGTATCCACAATGCTCTCAAGGTGCGCTATTACAACCAGAACGCGCCGCTCAAACGCGGCGTTTGCGTCAAAGTTACCACCAAAACGCCAAAGAAGCCGAACTCGGCGCTGCGCAAAGTTGCCCGCGTTCGCCTAACTAACGGCCACGAGGTTTGGGCTTATATCGGCGGCGAAGGCCACAATCTACAAGAACACGCCGTGGTGCTAGTTCGCGGCGGCCGCGTGCCAGACTTGCCAGGTGTCCGCTACCACATCGTTCGCGGAGCACTTGACTTGCAAGGTGTCTCTAAGCGCAAACAAGGCCGCAGCAAATACGGCACCAAGAAGGAGGACAAGTAATCATGCCTCGCAAAGTTACCAAAAAGCTCCAACGCCAATTGCAGCCAGATCGCAAATATCAGTCGGTTTTGGTACAGCGCCTCATCAACAAATCAATGCTCAACGGCAAGAAATTAGCGGCCGAGCGGGCTGTCTATGATGCTCTAGCGCAAGCCGCCAAAACCCTCAAGAGTGAAGAGCCGCTAGAGGTTTTCGAAAAGGCAATTAACAACATTAGCCCGGCTTTCGAGGTTAAGTCTCGCCGCGTTGGCGGAGCTAACTACCAAATTCCGTTTCCGATTCAAGGCCATCGCCAGCAGCACTTTGCCTTTACTTGGCTAGTACAAGCTGCCCGCAGCAAAAGCGGCATGCCGTACAGCAAGCGCTTAGCGACAGAAATCGTCGACGCCTGCAACGAAACTGGTATTGCCTTCAAGAAGAAAGAAGACACTCACAAAATGGCCGAAGCCAACCGTGCTTTCGCTCATTTTGCTCGCAGCTAATCGTTTCTTTTCACGCAACCATAGAACCGCTCCTACGCTATACATAGGAGCGGTTTTGCGAAAGTTAAACTTAGCTATCATTTTTGTAAATTATCTGATATAATTGTCGTTAAGAGTAGTTTTTTGGTGCCAAAAAATAACCAAGAATCTCGACAAATCAACTTAATAGAGGAAAAACAATGGCAGCAACCGTTCCATTACAAAACTTTAGAAATATCGGCATTATTGCCCATATAGACGCCGGTAAAACAACCACCACTGAGGGTATTTTGTACCGTACTGGCTTGACGCATAAAATCGGTACCGTCAAGGGTGATGACGGCGGCGCCACCACCGACTGGATGGCGCAGGAAAAGGAGCGGGGCATCACTATTACCTCGGCGGCGGTGACTTGCTTCTGGAAGGGCCACAAGATTAATATTATCGATACGCCAGGGCACATCGACTTTACAGCCGAAGTGGAGCGCAGCTTGCGCGTGCTCGACGGCGCTGTTACCGTCTTCGACGGCAAAATGGGCGTCGAGGCGCAAAGCGAAACTGTCTGGCGCCAGGCCAACAAGTACAACGTGCCGCGTATCTGTTTCATCAACAAGATCAACCAGACTGGCGGTGACTTCTACAAATCTGTCGAATCAATTCACAACCGCCTCAGCAAGCAAGCGTTTCCGATCCACTTGCCGATTGGCTTTGAAAAGGATATTTGCGGCGTGGTCGATCTGATCGATATGAAGGCTTATACTTACGATGATTACACCGACCACGAGCTGAAAGTCGGCGAGATTCCGGCTGATATGCTCGAAAAAGCCAAGCATGCGCGCAGCTTGTTGGTCGAGAACGCTGTTGAAGCCGACGACGGCCTGATGATGAAGTTCTTCGACGAGGGCGAGGAAGCAATTACCATCGACGAACTCAAGAGTGCGCTGCGCAAACGCGTGCTGGCTGGCGACTTCTATTTGGTAACTGGCGGCGACGGTCGCGGCGTGATTGTCGAAAAACTGCTTGATTTGATGGCAGATTACTTGCCAAGTCCGCTCGACGTCGACGAAATTTGGGGTAAAAATCCAAAAACTGGCGACGAAGTCGGCCGCAAACCAAGCAACAAAGAACCGATGGCTGCGCTAGCTTTCAAGATTGCCGCTGATCCGTTCGTCGGCAAGCTAATCTTCATCCGCGTCTACTCTGGCGTACTGAAAGCTGGCAGCTACGTTCTTAATACCACCACCGGCGAGAAAGAGCGCATCGGCCGCATCGTCCGGATGCACGCCGACAAACGCGAAGAAATCGATAGTGTTGGCGCCGGCGATATCGCTGCAGTGGTCGGGCTGAAAAATACTTTCACCGGTAATACTTTAGCTGAATTGAGTCATCCAATCGCTCTGGAATCTATTGAATTCCCAGAGCCGCCAGTATCAATTGCTGTCGAACCAAAGACCAAAGCCGACCAAGAGAAGATGGGCATTGCTTTGCAGCGCCTCGCCGAGGAAGACCCAACCTTCCGCATTCACACCGATGAAGAGACCGGGCAGACGATTATGTCGGGCATGGGCGAGTTGCATCTCGAGATTCTAATTGACCGCATGAAGCGCGAATTCAATGTTGAAGCTAATGTCGGCGAACCGCAGGTTGCCTTCCGCGAAACCATCAAAGGTACCGCCGAGGTTCAAGGCAAGCACGCCAAGCAATCTGGCGGCCGCGGCCAGTACGGTGACGTCTGGGTACGCTTTGAGCCGAACGAGCCAGGCAAAGGCTTTGAATTCATCGACGAAATCAAAGGCGGCGTGGTGCCGCAGGAATACCGCCCAGCTGTACAAAAAGGCATCCGCGAAACTCTAGACGGCGGCGTTATTGCTGGCTACCCAGTAGTGGACGTCAAGGCAACCCTCTACGATGGCTCGTACCACGACGTTGACTCTAGCGAGCTGGCGTTTAGCTTGGCAGCGCATATCGCGACTCGCGCCGGTATCAAACAAGCCAATCCAGTCTTGCTCGAGCCAGTCATGAAGGTTGAAGTCACTACCCCAGAGGAGTTCATGGGCGACATCATCGGCGACCTCAACAGCCGCCGCGGCCGCATCGAAAGCATGGATGATCTAATGGGCGGTGCCAAACTAATCAAAGCGATCGTGCCGCTAGCCAACATGTTCGGCTACACATCAGACATCCGCTCGATGAGCCAAGGCCGTGCTGCATCAACGATGGAGCTAGCTCACTACGAGGAAGTCCCGCCAAACGTCGCTGCCGAGATTATCGAAAAACGCAACAAGTAGTTTGATAATTAATTCTAGCGAGAACTTCGCTAAATATGTAAACGCGCCTCTCACCAAGGCGCGTTTGCTGCTATAATAGATACATGAGCTACCAGCTAGCTGTTCAATTTTACAGGCGTAATCGCTTACAGGTACTCTGCGCGCTATATACGGTGATTTTAGTTTCTAGCGTAGCTGTTTCAATTATATTGTCCGACGATCCGCGCTGGACTGGTTGGAGTCTCAGCCGGTTGGGCGAGACTAGTACCAACCGCCAGTCGGCTTTGGCCTTTAATACTGGTGTTTTTGCCTCAGGATTGATACTTACTGCTATCGGTATTTGCATGACCCGAAGCTATGCTAAGCTTCAGCAATCGCGCACCGCCAAATTGTCAGCTTGGCTGATGATTACTTTGTCTGTATGTATGGTTGGCGTAGCACTTTGTCCGAATGACACTATGCACGCAGCGCATTTTGTTTTTTCGCGCGGGATAATTGTCGCTATGGTGTTAATGATGCTGACTTTACCGTCGAGCCTTAATTATTTGACACAGCGCGAGCGGCTGTTGTCATTCGGCTTTCCAATTTTTGCAGCAATTCTGGCAGCTCAGGGCTACATCTTGCGAAGCTTTTGGTTTGTCATTATCGAAGCTATATTGGGACTGCTGGCTGCTATTTGGTTGTTTATCGTTTGCCGGCATATCGATAAGCGTTTACGCCAGTAGCCACTTTACACCCGCAGAGCTTTCAACTATAATAAGAAATAACGCGCGACGCGTTTTGTCGAGGTGGCAACACTTTCGATAATTGCTCGCGTCGTGAATAACATAATACTAACGTTAGGAGAACTACTTCTATGGCAGACTTTGACCGTTCAAAGCCTCACATCAACGTCGGTACCATGGGTCACGTCGACCACGGTAAGACGACTTTGACCGCCGCCATTACCCACGTTTTGGCTAAGCGGCTCCCAAGCGACGTGAATAAAGCGCGCGACTACGCGGACATCGATAACGCACCAGAGGAAAAGGCACGCGGTATTACTATCGCTACCTCTCACCAGGAATACGAGTCAGAGAATCGCCACTACGCGCATGTCGATATGCCAGGCCACGCCGACTACGTCAAGAACATGATCACCGGCGCTGCTCAGATCGATGGTGCTATCCTCGTGGTGGCTGCCAACGACGGCCCGTTACCACAAACTCGCGAGCACGTATTGTTGGCTCACCAGGTTGGCGTGCCGAAGATTATCGTCTTCCTCAACAAGATGGACTTGGCCGACCCAGAGCTGGTCGAATTGGTCGAGATGGACGTTCGCGAACTGCTCACCAAGAACGGCTACGACGGCGACAATACGCCAATCATCAAGGGATCAGCCACCAAAGCTCTCGAAGGCGACAAAGAGTCTGAAGACGCTATCATGGAATTGGTCAAGGCGATGGACGACTACTTCGAGCTGCCAAAGCGCGACCTCGACAAGCCATTCTTGATGCCAATCGAAGATGTCTTCTCGATCAAAGGTCGTGGCACCGTGGCTACCGGCCGTATTGAGCAAGGTGTCATCAAACTGAACGACCCAGTCGAAATTGTTGGTCTAAAACCAACTCAGAGCTCGGTCGTAACTGGTATCGAAGCCTTCAAGAAAACTCTCGACCAGGGCCAAGCTGGCGACAACGCTGGTTTGCTGCTGCGCGGTATCGAGCGCGAACAAATCGAGCGCGGTCAGGTCATCGTTGCTCCAGGCACACTGACTCCGCACACCGAGTTCGAGGCTGAGGTTTACATCCTCAAGAAAGAAGAGGGTGGACGCCACACGCCATTCAGCAAGGGCTACAAGCCGCAGTTCTACTTCCGCACCACTGACGTGACCGGTGAAGTTGAATTGCCAGCCGACAAAGAAATGGTTATGCCAGGCGACCAAGTGACCTTCAAGGTTAAATTGCTCGCCCCAATCGCTATGGACAAAGGTCAAGACTTCGCTATCCGCGAAGGCGGCCGTACTGTCGGCGCTGGCGTGGTGACCAATATCATCAAGTAATTTACACTCTGTAAGTTACTACCGAAAGCACCTCCGGACTATCGGGGGTGCTTTTATTGTCTGCAACTAGCAACCACTGACAAGATTAAACCTTAACACGTCTTATCGCCCGCGCGGTTCTTGCAATTCACGCTAATTATTGCTATAGTAGTGTTCGTATTAATTAATCGCCTCGAGAACTCTGCCAGACGCTAACGAAACCGATTCGAGCAGAGGTTACGAGGTAAAAGGAGTAACAAAATGGCCGAAGATAAAGGTCTCACTATCCGCATCCGCCTCAAGGCGTATGACCACACAGTTATTGATGAATCTGCTAAGCGAATCGTCGACACCGCTGTTCGTACTGGCGCAACAGTCGCCGGGCCAGTGCCGCTGCCAACTCGCCGCAGCACTTATACGGTAACGAAAAGCCCGCACGTCTACAAAATGGGCGGCGAGACATTCGAAATGCGCGTACACAAGCGCTTGATTGATATTTCTAACGCTACGCCAAAAACCATCGAGAACTTGCAAAATCTATCATTGCCAGCTGGCGTTGACGCCGAAATTAAAATGTAAATAGCATCTCGCTATTTGCGCAAGAAAAGACTCTACGAGCACTGAGAGAGTCTTTTCTTTTTCTATGAGACAGAACAGCAGCTATAGAGCCACGAAACAGGGAAGTACGACGCTTATGGTATACTTGAGTTATGGTTTCACGGCAGCACAAACAACGCACATACGCCCGCAACCGTGTATTTAGCCGGCGCGGCAACGAAAAGTTCGAACCTGACGGCGTCTATTTGCTAAAACTAGTCACGGTAACGATTGCTGGCACATTGTGGCTAAAATTCAAAGTGCCGCTAGACATCGGCAGCTTAACGCTATCAGCCTTTCCGCTGGGGCTAATTGGCGGAGCACTGGCCGTTTATCTCTGGGAAAAGCGCCCAGGCAACCGGCACATATGGTACGCGATTTTGCTGATCGTAGCTATTGTGTCATATTTCTTGCCAGCGGGAATCTTGCTTTGATAGCCGACAAAAGTTTGTACTTAAATGACTCTAAATTTTTAGCACTTCGTCTGTACATGAATACGGCATGGTATAATGGAATTCAGGAGGGCGCATGGCACTAACTAATGACGACAAACAATGGATTAAAGAAGCAATTGTTGAAGGCGTTAATGGAGCGTTGGAGACAATTGTACTACCGCGATTTGACGCAGTTGAAGCAGATATATCGGAATTAAAGAGAGATGTTTCTGGACTGAAAGAAGATGTTTCTGGACTGAAAGAAGATGTATCTGGACTGAAAGAGGATGTCTCTGGGCTGAAAG
>CAUSWA010000018.1:0-18435 GCA_963535445.1 uncultured Candidatus Saccharibacteria bacterium
ACAAAGTGGTACTACCCCTAACTACCAGCCAGGACAAAGTGGTACTACCCCTAACTACCAGCCAGGACAAAGTGGTACTACCCCTAACCACCAGCCAGGACAAAATCTCAACCGTCAACCTAACCCAGAAAAACTTCCGTTCTTTGAGGATCTCGATAGGTACGCTCGTCTTTTGGCTGCCGAGGAATCTAAGGGCGGTAATAGAGGCATCATTAGCCGTATTTGGACTAGCCGAGAGAATAGGCGGCGGGCAGAGCGCCTCAGCTATATGCGCGACGTAGAGGATGATTTGCGAGAGCAAGTCATGGAGCACTTGTCCGAGAAGGTCAACGCTAAGCGCCAGAGAGGCGAATATAACGGTACCGACGACGAAATTGCGCAGCAAATGTCCGACGAGATGTTTGATGAGCAACGCAGAATATTTGGCATGATACAGCGGAAGAAGAATGAGGCCTTGGAAGAAGAAGCTGGCAAGTGGCATAACCGCGTCTTGGCGAAATTGGGTAGCTTCATCGCTGCTAGAGGCTCCAAGAAGAAGAGCAATCTGAAAGCTGGTGCGGTTGGTTTTGCGCATGGCGCTGTCAAGGGCACGGCAGTTGGCATAATTTCAGGCCTCTTTGGTGCCGTTTGGCCAATATCGATGGCTGCTGGCGCGGTTGCCTCGTTCGCTGGCGATGCTGCTATTAGGCGTGGTGTTCGTCTAGACGCTATGCAACAACGCCGCAAAAAACGCGGGATAAGGGAAGTTGCTGGCGATGATGAATTTAGTCAGATTAAAGAAGCGGCTGGCAGAATTGGCGGATTGCAAGGTCAACAGCATGTTGCCGATGAATTGTTTAAGCGAACCCGTAAAGCGGCCGAGGAAGATCGAGATAAAATCTCGAGAGAAGTCGAGCAGCGAATAAAAGATAACGGGGTGGCTCTGGCTCTCGGTAGGCTTGCTGGTGGTGCTGTCGGCGGACTTGGCGGCCGCTGGGTAGGCCAGCAACTCCATGATCATACGCCAGTGGGCCGTATGGCCGATAGTTTGCGTGACAAGATAACGGGTGATAAGGCTGAGGCTGCTGCAGCTTCTAATTCAGGAGGTGGTGGTTCGGGAGGCGGTGGTTCAGGTGGTAGCCCGGGTGGCCCGCCGCCAGCACCAACAGAAGCTGATTTCAGCGGTTACACTGATAAATATCCGTGGGATTGGGCGGTTGATCAGTTCGGCGAGAATAATGCTATATCTAAATTGTATGAATTAGCTGACGCTGCAGCGCAGGATGGCCACAATATCCAGTGGCATGGTTACGGCGATACCCAATGGCTGTCGATAGACGGCAATAGCGATACAAAAACAGTCTTGGAGATTTTGAACAATTACAAATGATCCGATGGCATAAATAAAAAGGAGGGATAAATAAGTGTTTAACATTGACGATAATTTGCTAGCGGCAATCGGCTATAACGTCGCGACGCTGTCAGAGGAGAAGAAAAATCAATATCGGCGCGAGATATCCGAAGAGCTCAATCAACGGGCTTCTGCAGAAGTCTTGGCGCGATTATCAAAGCAAGAGGCGCTAGAATTCGAAGATGTCAACAGTAACCCAGACCGCACGCGGCGCTGGTTGGCTGAATTTCACGGCGATTATGCTAGCCGCCAGGATTACCAGGCTATCCGTGAATTGTTCGAAACCGACGAAGATGCGATGAGTTTCTACGCGTCTGCGCTGTGGATGCGCTATGCTGTGCCAGATTACGGCAAAATCATGCAAGAAGTCATGAATGAATACGTCGAAGAATTGGCCGATATGCGCCGCGCTGTCAATGAGCAGCTCGGTATTGCGTAACAGCACTATAATCGGTATACTAAATGCATAGGCAAGAGGGGGTGAAATGTTTCAATTAGACGATAAGTTTCTCGAAGAGGTGGGTCTGGGCAGCTTACCAGACGACCAGAAAAAACTGTTTCTCGACCATTTTCGCGAGCAGCTAGAGCTGCGTGTTGGTTTGCAGCTTAGCGAGGGTTTGAGTGATATGCAGCTGGCGGAGTTTGAGAGTTTTATGGATCGCGATATGGTGCGGGTGACGTCCTGGCTGGACGCTAACGCGCCGGATTTCGAAAATGATCAGATTTATGTACAATTGAAAGCTAATGCGCCGGCTAATGTGCCGCAAAATGCGATACTAGCAGAGTACGCATCGCTGAAGTGGTTGGGCCAGCATCGTCCGAACTATCGCGAGGTGGTGATGCAGACGGTCAAGGCTCTCAAGGGAGAAGTCATCGCGAATCGCGATATGATTCTTCTAGGCGACGCGGGAGCATAGGTTACGGCCGCGGTTGCGGATTTAGGTGTCTACGATTGTAATTGTCACGGTTGACGGTTGGAGTTATCTTTGTAGCGGGTAGCCGCGCAAGAAAGCCTCGGCGCTGATAGTTTTGCCGCTAGGGGCGATAACCTCGCTGATTGAAAGGTAATTACCGTCGGCACATTTGATGTCAAGCGGTGTTTCTGGAGTAGAGACGGCGCGGGCTTTGGTGATAATTAGGTCATATTGGTCGACTTTTAGGCGCGAACGCGGATAAGTCAGGTGGGCGCGGATTTTGGCCTCTATTTGGTCTGCAGTTAACTGTTGCGGATCGAGGCGGCTGTCGTCTTTGCTGAGCAGCGAGCAATAGGTAGCGCGGCTATTGTCTTGCGGTGTTGGCTGTAGTATACCGTTTATGATGTCAGGCAACTTCTGCGTTAATAATTGCGCACCGAGCTGGCCGAGGGTTTGATAAAGCTCGGGCTGGGTTTCGGTAAAGTCTAGCGGGTAAGTTTCTTGGTGGTATATCGGGCCGGCATCCATCGCTTGTTCTAACTGCATGATGGTTACGCCGGTGATTTTATCTCTGTTAGCGATAGCTGATTCGATGGGCGACGGGCCGCGATATTTTGGCAGCAGCGACGGATGAACGTTGATGATACCAGGATGAAATAGGTCGATGATTGTTTGCGGGATGATCTTGCCGTAGCTAACGAGTACACCGATAGGCTGAGGTGTGATATTCTTTATATCATTTATGATATCTTTTAGTCGGTTTGGCTGCCAGACTGGAATGTGGTGCTGGCTAGCGAATTGTTTGACGGCAGGCTGGATAAGCTTGTTGCTGCGGCCGCGGCGGGAGTCTGGCTTAGTGATGACGGCCACGATATTAAAACCAGCTTCAACGAGCGCGCGCAGGCTATATAAGCTAAAGTCTTCGGTGCCGAAGAATACTATCGGCTGGCGGCTAATCCCAGAGGTCGGCGTTGTCTTTGACATATCTTTCGTAGTCGAGCGGATCGAGCTCGCCCTCGTCGTTTAAGCGATAAAAAGCCTGATGATCGTCGCGGATATGGTCGACGAAAACGATGCCGTTGCAGTGGTCGATTTCGTGCTGCAAGACGCGCGCTAGAAAGCCATTGGCCTTGATGCGGATTTCGTTGCCGTCGATATTGATGGCTTTAACGCGGATTTTGCTGTAGCGGGGGACTTTGCCGTAAAAATCCTTGACGCTGAGGCAGCCTTCGTAATCATAGGTGATTTCGCCTTCGTACTTGACGATTTCTGGATTGATTAGCGGGATAAATTCTTGGTTGTCTTTGTCTTCGAAATCGGCGCGAACGATGACGACGCGCTCGAGGCGGTCAATCTGCACGGCAGCCAGGGCAGCGCTAATTTCGTGCGGCCGGGAATTCTCCCAATCGATACTGGCATCAGTCATATCCTTGATAAGCTGGCGGGTTTCGTCGGAGACGATATGAACCCGCTGCGATTTCTGGCGCAGGTGCGGATTTGGCAGGGTAATAATAGCTTCTTTCTTCACAACTACATATTATAACAGATTTGCCGGGTCGATGTCGTATTGCCAGTGTGTTCGGGGTAATTGGCTGGCGATGGCGAGCAGTTTGGTGCGGTTAGTTGACTTGACGACGATTTGCCAGCGGTAAGTATCGCGAATACGCTCGTAGAAGGCTGGCGTCGGCCCGAAAATAGTAATATCAGGATATTCGCTGCGTAATTGAGCGGCGAATTTTTGGGCGTTGCGGATGGCGGTGGCTTCAGTTTTGTAAATGCAGGTTAATTTGAGGAGGTAAACAAACGGCGGGAAAATGCCGCGGCGGCGTTCAGCTAATTCGCTGGCGTAGAAGCTGGCGTAATCTTGGCGGATACCTTGGACAATGGTTGGGTTTTGCGGCTGATAAGTTTGAACGATAATTGATGTCGGCTGATCATTCCGCCCAACTCGGCCGATAACTTGGGCCAACAGCTGAAAGGTGCGTTCGCGAGTGGTGAAGTCGGGTAGAGCCAGGCCAGCGTCAGCCTGAATGATACCGACAGACGCCAGGCGGGGCAGGTCGAGGCCTTTGGCGACAACTTGGGTACCAATGATGATATCGATGCGGCCGTCGTAGAGTTCTTGATAGCGCTGATTGAGGCTATTTTTGCTGGTAATGTCGCCGTCGAAGCGGGCGATGGCGGCTTGTGGGAAGAGCTTTTGCAGTTCGCTCTCAATCAGTTTGGTGCCGATGCCTTTGTGAATAATATCAGTGCTGCCGCAATCAGGACAGGCGGTGGGCACGCGTTCGCGGTATCCGCAAATGTGGCAAATTAGCGCGTGCTGGTCGGCGTGCAAAGTCATTGGAATAAAGCAGCGCGGGCATAAAGCGCTCCAGCCGCAATTCTGACAAAGAGTGGTGCTGGCGGTGCCGCGGCGGTTATGGTAAATTAGCGTTTGTTTGTTGTTTTCGAGATTCTGATTAATAGTATTTATTAATAGGTCGGATAGAAAACGGTGGCGCAAAAAGCCGTTTTTCGACGTCATATCTACAACGTTTATAGAGGGAGTGATGATGTTTGGGTTGGCGCGGGCTGGTAAATTGATGATGGGCCGGCCAGTTTTGGCAGCGAGGTAATATTCGCTGACCAGCGGCGTGGCTGAACCTTGTATTACAGTAGCATGGTGATACCGGGCTAGAATAGCGGCCGTCCGCAAGGCAGAGTAGCGCGGCGTTTGGTCTTGTTTGAGCGCTGGTTCGTGAGCTTCGTCGATAATGATCGCGCCGATGTTGTTAAATGGCATAAACAAGGCTGAGCGCGGACCGATAACGACATTTGGCTGGGTAGCATTGAGTGCTTGCAGCCAAGCGTGGTGGCGCTGGGCTTCAGTCTGTTGCGAATGCGTGGTGATGAGGTTAGGAAAAGAGTGCTGAAATTCGGCGATTAGCTGGGCGGTTAAGGCGATTTCTGGAACAATTACGATGACAGATTTGCCAGTAGCGATTAGTCTTTTGGCGTATTCAATGTAGACGGCGGTTTTGCCGCTGCCAGTGACGCCGTGCAGAATAACGGTGCCGCTTTTGGCGTTTAGCAGGCTGTCAATGGCGGCCGACTGGTCTTTGTTGAGTACAAAATGTGTTCTATCTCTTCGTGTTGTTGCAGTGCTGTTTGGGCTTAGAGTGCGGCGTTTCTTGGTGAGGCCGCTTGGCAAGATGGTTTGTAAAACTAATGCCAGATGAGCGATGTAGTAATTACTCATCCATTGTGCAGTTTGCAACAATGGATGTGGCAACGGGGGTAGATCGAGGATTGTTGTAATTTCTTTTGTAGCGAATTCAGGTTTTGTAGTTTTTCTTACAACAATACCAATAAGCGATTGCCGGCCAGCGGGCACGACAACAATAGTACCGATGGCTAATGGCTGCTGGCTATGGTAGGTGAATGTATCAGCGTCAGCTTTGACGATTTTAGCGGGTGCTATTAGATAATAATGCATCACTTAATTATACCTTGTCTACGGCAGTTTAACACGCTACTATAAGCATATGTATTTCGAGAGTAGATCGCAAGCAGGAAAGATTTTGGCTGATCAATTGGTAGCTAAATATCGCTACGAAAACTGTGCTGTGGTAGCGCTAAGCAACGGCGGCGTGGTGGTGGGCGAGCAAATTGCAGCGCAACTGCACTGCGTATTGATGCTTTTGGTGTCGCAGGATATCGAGATACCAGGCGAAGGAATGAATTTTGGAGCGGTGTCGCAAACTGGCGATTTCACATATAATGATGAATTTTCGGCAGGCGAGATTGATGAGTATACGAGCGAATTTCATGGCTATTTGGCCGAGAAGAGACGCGAAACATATAGTAGTCTCAATCGCTTGATCGGCGATGGCGGTACAGTCGATAAAGATATGCTGAAAGATCGCGTGGTGGTGCTGGTGTCGGATGGCTTTGCTAATACTGCTAGCGTTGGAGTGGCTTTAGACTTCTTGAAGCCGATTAGGATTCTGCGGTTGGTCGTAGCATCGCCAGTAGCGTCGGTGGCAGTGGTTGATCGACTGCACATTACTGCTGATGAGCTACATTTGCTGGATGTTAAAGAGAATTTCTTGGGAGTTGATCATTATTATGAAGATAACAATGTGCCAACACTACAGCAATCAATTGATAAGATTAGCCAAATCATATTGAATTGGCGATAAATGGTCTTGAATTGGTTATGAAAAGAATGTAGAATAAAAAGCAACAGAACAAACTAAACTGGAAGAAAGGGGCTTGGCTAGATGCTTGATGTATTCATTACCTCGCGGGTGCGTCGTAAGATAGTTGTCGTCTATGCCAAATATCCAGATTTTCGGACGCATGTCCGTGGTCTGGCTAAGCTGATCAAGGAAGACCCCGGCAACATCCAGCGCGAATTGCGCCGGCTGGAAAAGGTCGGTTTTTTGCATGCCGAAAAGCAGGGTAATACACGGATTTACTCGACTAATAAACAATTCCCGATTTTCAAAGAATTGCAAAGTATTGTCATTAAGTCGCAGCAGCACGCCAGTAGCAATCGGCCGAAACGTACAACTTCCGAGATTAGTAGATGACCTTATTCGAGCAGATTTTGACGGCGCGCGGTCTCGTGACGCGGGCAGCACGCCAGGCTTTTTTGCAGCCAGATTATATGGCGGTGAAACATGATCCGTTTTTGCTGCCGGACATGAAGAAGGCGGTGGCGCGGTTGAAACAGGCGCGGCAGCACGGTGAAAAAATCGTCATTTATGGTGATTATGATATTGATGGGTTGAGCGCCACGGCGCTGCTGCTGGATGCGTTTGGTAAGTTTGGCTTTGAGGACGTCGACGCTTTCATCCCGAACCGGTTTGTCGAGGGCTATGGTATGACCATGGGTGCCGTGGACAAGGTACGCGACATGGGTGCGGATTTGATCGTGACGGTAGATACCGGTAGTTTGTGCCACGCGGAGATTGCCTATGCCGCTAGCTTGGGGATTGATACGGTGGTGACCGATCATCATAATGTCGCTGAAACGCCGCCACCAAGCGTGGCAGCGGTGAATCCGAAATTTCCAGGACATACGTATCCATTTCGTGATTTGTGCGGCGCAGGTGTGGCGTTTAAGTTGGTGCAGGCACTGCAGACTGAACTGGATGGGTTGCCTGGCGGCTATGAAAAATGGCTGCTCGATTTGGTGGCGTTGGGGACGGTTTGTGACATTGTGACGTTGGCTGATGAAAATAGGGCAAATGTCTATTGGGGTCTGGAGGTGTTGAAAAAACAACAACGTCCAGGACTGAAGGCGTTGATGGCGGTGGCGGGTATTGAGCCGGAGCAGGTCAATGCCCGGCATCTGGGGTTTGGTTTGGGGCCGCGAATGAATGCAGCAGGTCGGCTGGAGACGGCGCAGCATGCCCTGGATATGCTAACGGCGCGTGACGGGCTGGCGGCACTGGAGGCAAGCGAGAAGTTGGAGGAATTAAATACTAAGCGGCGTAGCATTCAGGACGCGATTTTTGAGGAAGCGTGTCAGCAAGCTGAGGAGCTGGCGAATGACCGGGTGCTGGTGGTCAGTAGTGGTGGTTGGAATCACGGCGTCATCGGCATTGTGGCGTCAAAATTGGTGGAGAAATATAAAAAGCCAGTGTTTATCATTGGCGAGCGCGGCGAGGAAGCGACGGGTTCGGCGCGTAGTTTTGGTGATTTTTCAGCGGCCGATGCCGTGCGGGCGGCGGATGACATTATCATCAAAGGTGGCGGGCACGGAGCGGCGGCGGGCGTGACGCTGGCGACTGAAAAAATTGGTGATTTTCGCCGGCGCGTTAATGAGTTTTATGATTCGCTGCAACTAACAAACCAAGAGCGATATTTGCTGCCGCGAGCTGATGTGGAAATTGATGATTTTTCAGAGATTAATGAGGAATTGGTGGAGAATCTGGCGAAAATGGAGCCATTTGGTAATGGCAATCCCGAGCCAGTGCTAAAAATTGCCAGGGCATCAGTTTTGAGCATGCGGCGAATGGGCGCGGACGGACAACACGTTAAGCTGGCGCTGCGTGATAAAAATGGTAAAGTGTTGCAGATGCTGGCGTTCAACGCGCCAGAGGAATTCTTCCGTGAACCAGGTGATGAGGTGGCGGCGTGGTTCCAGCCAACCATTAATGAATGGCAGGGAGTGCGGACGGTTGAGGGACGGCTGCTGCATGTTATTTTGCTGGATTGATACTTGGCCGGGTAAAATTTTGCTTTGCAAAAGTATTCCTCATCTGATATAATGCATAACGATATGGTACGAGTTACACGTAAAGACGAGAAAGAGGCGAATGAAAACGTTCTTCGCCGTTTCAACCGCCGGCTTTTGCAAAGCGGCGTGATGCAGAAAGCCAGAGCGTCAATGCGCTTTGAAAAACCGATTAGCAAAACAGTACGGCGCAGCAGGGCAATTGTTCGCCGTATGCGCAAGGCGGAAAAGACGCAGAAGTTGCGTTTGGGAGTTCGCTAGCTAATGGCGCTGAAGGCGCGGATTAAAGATGAAATGAAAGCCGCTTTACTTAGCGGCGATCGTTTTGTTGGCGAGACGCTGCGTAATCTGACGGCAGCAATTCTGGATGAAGAGGTTAAGTTAGGCAAGCGCGATGAAGGTCTGAGCGATGAAGAAATCGAAAAAGTCGTTGCCCGCGAAGTCAAAAAACGCAACGAATCGGCTAAGATCTACCGCGATAACAACCGTCCAGATTTGGCCGAACCAGAAGAGCGGGAAATTGAGATTCTGCAGGCATATTTGCCGAAGCAGCTAGATGAAACTGAGCTGGCGGCGATTATCGAGGCGAAAATAGCCGAACTTAGCGTAACTGGGCCGAAGGCAATGGGCCAGGTTATTGGCGCAGTTAAAAAGCAAGTTGGCAACGCGGCGGATGGTGCGGCGATTGCTCGTATTGTAAAACAAAAGTTGGATTAACAGAAAGAAGGTATCATGATTGTATTTTTTGGCCCGGCTGGCGCAGGTAAAAGTGTCCAAGGGCAAATGCTGGCAGCGCGCAATGGCTGGCGCTGGTTGAGTGCGGGCCAGCTGCTGCGCGACACGCGCGATCCCGAGCTATTTGCGCAGATGCGGACTGGCGGCTTGGTTGATCCGGAAAAGGTGAATAAACTAATCGGTGAAGCGTTAGACCGAGCCAAAGATATCGATCGCGTGGTGCTAGACGGTTATCCGCGGCAATTAGCACAAGCAAAATGGTTGATTGAGCATCGTCCTGAGCATGGCCGGGACGTTGCGTTGGTGATTGTCTTGGAGGTGCCGCGTGCTGAGTTACTGCACCGCCTGAAGGTACGCGGCCGTATCGACGATACGCCCGAGGTAATTGATGAGCGCTTACGGATTTATCGGCACGAGATGTATCCAGTTCTTGATTATTTGACAGAGCACGGAGTTAATATCGCTCACCTGGACGGAACAGGTACGGTTGGGCAGGTTCACGATCGGATTATGGAGGAGCTGCAAGCATGCAGGATCGTTTAATTACTGGCGAGAAAACTCCTGAGCAAATTCAGGCTATGCGCGATGGCGGCAAGAAATTAGCGCAGATTTTCCAAGATATTCGCGATTATATTCATGCTGGCATGAGCGAAAAAGATATTGATGCGTTCGTTGACGGCAAGATAAAAGAATATGGCGCTTCGGCGACTTACAAAACAGATGAGGTGAACTTCCCGGGGGTTATTTGTATCAGTACTAATGACGAAATTGTGCATAGCCCGGCGAGCGATTATATCTTTCAAAAGGGCGATGTGGTGAGTTTTGACTTGGTGATTACTTATAAAGACATGAAGGTCGATAGCGCCTTCACGATGGTGGTTGACGATAGACCAAAGGGAGCGGTCAAACACCTGTTAACGACCACCGAGAGAAGTTTGTATGCCGGGATTGATGCAATCAAAGGCGATGTTCGTACTGGCGACATCGCAGCTGCGATTGAAAAAGTTTTGAAAGATGGCAAATTAGGAATTATCCGTGAATTAGTTGGGCACGGTGTCGGTTTGAAAATGCATATGCCGCCAGATGTACCGAACTACGGTCGAAAACACACTGGCGTACTGTTACATCCGGGCGATACGATTGCTATCGAGCCGATGGCGACGCTGGGCGGCGAGAAAATTGTTACTGATAAAGATGACGGTTGGACGATTCGTACGCGCGATGGTAGTTTGGCTGCACACTTTGAACACACAGTTTTGATTACCGAAAACGGCGCTGAAATTATTACGCAGTTGTAAATAACTATACGGGTTATGCTATAATATCCCTATATGCAAGAACAATCTCGATATGCAGTTGGTATAGATGTCGGAACTACGATGATTCGGTGCGTGGTCGGTCATGTAGATACGACGACTGGCACGCCGACAATCGTTGGCGTTGGCGAATACCCGAACAGCGGTATGCGCAAAGGCTCGGTCTCGAACTTGAACGGACCGTCCGAGGCGATTGATAAGGCTCTGGGCGATGCTGAGCGAATGAGCGGCTACCAAGTCAATGATGCGACTGTTAGTATAAATGGTTCGCACATTATGAGTACGCGTACTGACGGTATGATTGCCGTTGGTATGGCTGACCACGAAGTTAACGAAGACGATCTTTATCGCATAGAAGATGTTGCAACGACTGGCAAAGTGCCAGCTAACCGCAAAATATTGAAAGTCGTACCGTTTAGCTACACGATTGATGGGCAGGGCGGAGTTAAGAACCCGCTAGGCATGACGGGCACGCGCCTCGAGATTAGCGCTAATGTGGTGTCGGCGATGGCGCCGTATGTAGTAAATCTCGAAAAGGCGGTTGAGGGCGCTACTGTGCGGCCGAATGACGTGGTACCGTCGGTGATGGCAGCGGCTAAGGCTGTGCTAGACGATTCTCAGATGGAAAATGGCGTGGCAGTGATCGATCTCGGTGGGGCGACTACTGGCGTAGCAATCTATGAAGAGGGTGATCTGCAATATATTGGCGTGGTACCGTATGGCGGCATTAATATAACGAACGACTTGGCGATTGGACTGAAAATTGATCCAGAAATAGCTGAAGAAGTAAAGCTAAAACATGCATCGGCTACTAACCGCAACAAATCTAGCAAAGTTTCGATTAAACATGATGGCGAGAGTCTAGAATTTGATATTGCCGATATTGATGAAATTGTTGAGGCGCGGTTAGAAGAGATTTTTGAAGCGGTTAACAAAGAATTGAAGAAAGCTGGTCGTGCCGGACGCCTGCCGAGCGGTGCTGTCCTAACGGGCGGGACAGCTAATATGAAAGGTATCGTTGAGTTTGCCAAAGCCCAGCTCGGCGTAGCTGTTCGTAAAGGTAAAGCTAAGGGTTATGGCGGCGTAGTCGATAATGTTGATAAACCTGAATTTGCGGCGGCAATTGGCTTAATGTTGGTTGATATTAATCCTGACGGCTATCATAGTGCTGCGGTTGATTCTAGCAAGTCGGGCAGTAAAGACGGGTTTTTCCGTTCGCTATTTAACAGGTTTCGGCCATAGGTGATATACTAGAAATAAGATCCAGAGAATAAGGGGTAAGGAGTTGTAATGCCAGAGGTAAAACCGAGCGAAATCCAAACATTCGCAAGCATCAAAGTCGTTGGCGTCGGCGGCGCCGGCGGTTCGGCGGTTAACCGTATGAAAGACGCAGGGCTAAATGGCGTTCAGTTTATAGCTATGAATACAGACGCGCAGGCTTTGCATAATTCAAAAGCCGATGTCAAAATTCACTTGGGCCATAATACAACGAATGGTTTGGGAGCTGGTGCCGATCCAGCCGTTGGTGAAGCAGCAGCCCGCGAGTCGATTGATGAAATTCGCGAATCGCTAGAGGGAGCTGATATGGTGTTTGTGACGATTGGTGCTGGTGGTGGAACTGGCTCGGGAGCGGGTCATGTGGTAGCTGAAGTAGCGCGCGATCTCGGTATTTTGACTGTTGGCGTGGCTACCAAGCCGTTTAGCTTCGAAGGCGAAAAGCGCCGTGCTAATGCTGAGTGGGCGATTGCTCAGTTGGGCCGGCAAGTCGATACGCTAATTTCTATCCCGAATGATCGGCTGTTGCAGACTATTGATCGTCGAACGCCACTGCTTGAGACTTTCAAGATTGCCGATGATGTACTGCGCCAAGGTGTTCAGGGTATTTCAGAGCTGATAACTGAGCATGGTTTGATTAATCTCGACTTTGCTGATGTTAAAGCCATCATGAGTAATGCTGGATCAGCGTTAATGGGTATTGGCCGGGCTAGTGGTGAAGGCCGGGCGGCACAGGCAGCGCAGCAAGCAATTGAATCGCCGCTGATTGAGGTATCGATTGATGGTGCTAAGGGTGTACTCTTTAACGTTACTGGCGGTTACGATATGAGTATGGCGGAAATTCAAGAAGCTGCTGAGATCATTACGAGTGCTGTTAGCCCAGATGCTAATATTATATTCGGTGCTACATTGAAGCCAGAATTAGAAGACGAGTTAATTATCACCGTGATCGCGACTGGCTTTGATAATGCATACTATCAGCAGCAGGCAGAGGAATTGACGGCGCCAGTAGAACAAGCACCGGCTGCTCAAACGCAATCAATTAGCGAAGCTGTCGATGACATCGATATGGACTTGTCACATCAGTCGGCAGCAGCACAATTTGCTAGCGAGGATACAGCAGATATATGGGGCAGTTCGGTTGATGAGGATGACGAAGACGATACGCCAGCCTTTTTGCGGCGTCGCCGAAAAAATAAGCACAACGACGAGGACTAAATGAAAGGGATTAAAGTCGGCAACAGCCGCGTGCTAGAGTCGAGAGAGTCGGCTGACGGTATTACGATTCGCCGCCGCCGAGAAACCCCCGATGGCAAGCGTTTTACGACGTATGAGCGAATCGAACGTCCGAATTTGGCAGTTATTAAATCTAGCGGAGCTCGCGAATTGTTTGAGCGGGCAAAGTTAGCTAACTCGATTCGCCGTTCAGTTGGCAAGTTCTTCAAATCGGAAGTTGAGCTGGAGGAAATAATCGATGCCGTGGAAGACCGCGCGCATAGCTTGGGCGAGAGTGAAATTGAATCTCGTTTGATTGGCGAGTTTGTACTTGACGAGCTAGCAAAACGTAACGAAGTCGCATATGTGCGCTTTGCCAGCGTATTTCAAAAGTTCAAGACGTTGGATGATTTCGTCAAAATATTAGAGCAGCGCCGCCAGAAAGGGCAGGAATAATGCGGGTAGTCGTAGTGTATCGGGCGGAAAGCGATTACGCGCGCCGAGTTATAGATTTTTTGCATGACTTTAATCGGCAGACAGGGCACACGATTGAGGAAATTGACCCAGATTCGGCTGAGGGCAGCGATTTTTGCCGGACATACGATATCGTTGAATACCCAACGATTATCGCGCTGAGCGCTGATAGCCAGATGCAGAATATGTGGCGCGGGCTGCCGCTGCCAACGATTAGCGAGGTAAGTTTTTATGTTTGAGAAGTTGCGCAAGCGGCTGCCAGGCAAAGAGTCAAAGCGCCAGCAATTGGCGGCGCTATTGATGCTGGTTGGTAGCGGCTTGGGCTTGTTGGCTTCGTTCGTATTATCAATTGAATCGCTGACGCTTGCCAGAAATTCGCATGCTGTGCTGAACTGCGACTTGAACGCGGCGATGAGTTGTTCGACGGTGGCGAACCATTGGTCGGCGGCGCCGCTTGGCTTTCCTAATAGTTTTATTGGTATGATGACGCTGCCGGTGATGGTGACAATTGCGGTGGCGCTGCTGGCGGGCGCGAAATTTCCGAAATGGTTTATGCAGGCAGCGCAGCTTGGTGCAGTGGCTGGACTGCTGTTTGCTGGTTGGATGTTTTATATGAGTTATGTTGAGATTGGCGCGTTGTGCCCGTGGTGTTTGACGCTGGACGCGGGTATGCTGCTAATTTTTTACGGACTAACCAGACATAATGTTTTGAACAAAATTATTGAACACCGCGGGTTGCGCCGGTTTGTTGATCAGGGCTACGATACGTTAGTGCTAGCCTCGGTGGCGGCGCTGGTGATTATGGCGATTTTGGCTAAGTTTGGTAGTCAAATTATCTAGTTCAAGTCATTGAGCCTGTATATTGCTTATGCTAAAATAGTAATGTGAACTGCTTTCGCTTTATGCGGCGAGCGAGGTTATGTAAAAGTGGAGAGTGATAGCGAGCAATTTGGGTTGAGAATACGACGCAAACGGATGGTTTTGGTGTATGTCGCGGTCTGTCTGTTAGTGCTGGGTATTGGCACGGTTATTATGGCGCAGTGTTTGACTCGCCCGACGGAAGCTTTAATGCCAACGGCACCTTCGGGGCGGGTAAAGGTCGATCAGGCGAACTACCGATTGTATCGGTCATCAAGTACGCAGGTGCCTGGCACGCCGCTGGCGGCGGGTAATATTGCAGTAACTTTGCCGCAAGTCGGCGCTAGTTTTCGCGTGCGAGTGGGGGTGGAAAATAAAGAGAGATATATATTGGGTAAGCAGTCGTCAGCTAGTTTTTATCATAGTTGCGCTATAGCATTGAATGGTAGAGCATACTGTTGGGGTAGCGGTAATAGTGGTAAGTTAGGTAATGGCTCAACTGCTAGCTCTAGGGTTCCCGTCGCAGTTAATACATCTGGCGTGCTGGCTGGTAAAACGATAAAGCAGATCTCAGCAGGAGAAAATCATACTTGTGCTATTGCATCAGATAATAGAGCATGCTGTTGGGGTAGCAATAAAAACGGTCAGTTAGGCAACGGTTCAACTGCTGACTCTAATGTTCCCGTCGCAGTTAATATGTCTGGCGCATTGGCTGGTAAAACTATTAAGCAAATGTCAGTTGAGTTCTCGACCAGCTGTGTTGTTGCGTCCGATAATAGAGCATACTGTTGGGGTAGCAATAAAAACGGTCAGTTAGGCAACGGTTCAACTGCTGACTCTAGGGTTCCCGTCGCAGTTAATACATCTGGCGTATTGGTTGGTAAGACGATAAAAGAGGTAACAACAGGTGGCTTTCATACATGTGCTTTGGATACCAGTAGTAAGATGTATTGTTGGGGACTTAATAGCAGTGGCCGACTTGGTGGTGGCTTGACCTCGATACTGTCTAATGTTCCCGTCGCAGTTAATATGTCTGGCGCATTGGCTGGTAAAACTATTAAGCAAATGTCAACCGGGTATTCTAGTACTTGTGCTATTGCATCAGACAATAGAGCATACTGTTGGGGTAGCGGTAACAATGGTCAGTTAGGCAACGGTTCAACTGCTGACTCTAGGGTTCCCGTCGCAGTAAATATGTCTGGCGCATTGGTTGGTAAAACTATTAAGCAAATTTTAGCAGGAGGTGATCACGGCTGTGTTGTTGCTTCCGATGATAAGATGTATTGTTGGGGACTTAATAATAATGGTGAACTTGGTAATAACTCTAGCGTTAATTCTAGCGTGCCTGTTGCGGTTAATGCTGATGGCGTTCTTGCTGGTAAAACTATTAGGCAGATGTCGGCAGGGTTTTCAAGCACTTGTGCTGTAGATTCTGGCTATGGTATATACTGCTGGGGCTATAACAGTAATGGTCAGCTAGGCAATAACTCAACAAATAATTCTCGAGTTCCTACCTATGTCTACGTTCCCAAAGAAAACACCACCATTGCCGCTAACGCCGTGAAGCTCCGTGCTCAGTACGCTAAAAAGACTGCGGCGACGTGCCAGGCAGTGGCGGCGGGCTGGCAGGATGTGACTAATAACTCGGCTTTGGCGTACTCGGCAGCTGGTCCGAACAATGGGACAGCGATTGCGGCGATGGCTAATAATCCAGGTTTGCCGCCAACTAGTGTTGGTCACAGCTATCAATCAATAGTCCGCCCAGGTAGCGATACGCAACTGACTTTCACGAACAATCGTGATATTAATTCTGGTGAGACGGGCCTGTGGGATTTAGCATTGACTGATAATGGCTTGGAACGTAATACGAATTATTGTGTTCGCTTGGCGGCTGATACGACGGCGGCGCCAGGGACGAGTATTGATACTTATTCGCATTATCCGGAGTTTAAGACTGCTGACGGTTCGCTGGATATTCGATTTGCAGACGCTACTAATGCCACATTAACTAACCCGACGACTGTATTTTCAGTAGCAATGACCAGTAAAACGGCGAGTACTAAGACTGCGAAGTTGTCTAATAATTCTTCACAGCAGCTTGAGGTGGCAAATAGCTTATCGACGACAGGTTGGAGTGTTTCATTGGCGGCAACTGGCGGTTCGACAGCTAAATGGACGCAGGCTGGCGGTACCGCAAGTTATGGCTTTAATAATAGTAATGCTAATCAAGGACAGCTATTGGTTGACCTATCGTCAAGCGCGTTTACGGCGTCCGGTTCGACGCCGTTGGGGCAGGCTTGTACGACGGCTGGCTTGTCTTATGGTGCGGGCGGCGCGTTTGTAGCTGGCACGGCGTCGGCTAACGCGATTACGCTGGCGACCGCCTCAAGCAGCAGTAGTTTGACTTGCTTGTTTAAATTGCAGGATATTTCCTTGAAGCAGACTATTCCGGCTTATCAGAAACCAGGCACATATACGCTGCCAGTAACTGTAACGGTGGTAGCGCAATGATAGGGATGAATAATAAGACGAGGATTGTTGCAGCAAATGCTGTATTTATAACAACAATAGTTGGGGTAATTTTTAACAGTGAGATTACCCAGGCAATGACCTCGGCGGGCTCGACGTTTTCACAGGTGATTCGCGAATTGGATTGCTCGCATACAACTTACAGCAAGGCAGTGGGTCAAGTGAATGATGCGGAGTGCGACGTCTTTGCGCCGAAATATGATCATTCGGTATTTAAAGATAACGGCTATCCAGTGATTTACGGCGTGTATGATGCGGTACACACGGTTATTAATCCGATGACTGGAGTTCATCGGTTGGCAGTTGAGCTGGCTGGCCGGACGTTTGTTTTGGGTGTTGATCCGGAATTGACGGTTAACGGTAATGCTTGGGTGCTTGATTTGTCGAATTGGCCGAATACACATCCTGGCGATACGACGCTGGTGATAGAACGCGGCAAAACGTACCTTGGCGAGATCGCTTCCTCGACCCAAGCCTACGGCTCGGCTTTGCAAATTAATCACGCGGTACCTTTTACAATTACTATTCCGCCGAGAATCTTGTCGCCGGCGGCGCCAGTAATTCCACCAGCACCAGCAGTTCCAGTTGTTTCGGCAGCCGCTACAGATGTAAAACCTGGTAAAGATTTGGCTAATACTGGCGCAAATATGTGGCTTATGGTGATGGCGACGTTGGGAATGATTATTATTGCGTTCATACTGCTGATACGTAACAGACGAGGAGGCGGTCATGAACCATAGGAAATTAGCGGATGTTCGGAGGTGCGAAGGAGGGTAGGTAGTAGCACTATAATGAACAACGAAGCAACGAAAATAACGTAAAAGAAAGGATACGATATGAAAAAACTAATAACAAACGTAGCTTTGGCAGTCGGTGTGGCTGGTGTAGTCGGTTTGGCGAGTACGGTGGTGTATGCGGCGACTACGGCGACGTCAGAATTGAGCCAGACGATTAACGCTGGCGTGCTTAGTACCGACATTCGCGATACTGGCGATAGCGTAGTAACAAACCCAACATTTGCCATGAACGCGACTACGGCGTCGACTTCTGCCCAGACGACGACTGGTACATTTGGAGCTAATGATAAGCGCATCGCTGTCGATAACCCTGGCGGCGCTAATAATGGCTGGACGTTGACATTGAATACAACAACTCCTGGTACAGGAAAGTGGACGAGCGGCAGCAACACATACCAGTACAACGGTAATGCCACGACTGGACAGTTGACAGTTAACCCGGCTGCTGGAACGCTGACATCAATGATCGGTGCTTCCACGGGCATCACACTGGGTTCGCAAGCAGCATTTTCCGGCACTTCTCCGGTAACGCTGATCAGCGCGGCGGCTGGTTCCGATGATGTTTGGCGCGGTTATGTGACGGGTGTCGGCTTGAGCCAGGCTATTCCAGCTGGACAGGCAGCAGGTACCTATACTTTGCCGATGACTCAAACTGTGGCCGCCATCTAAGATCTGGCGCAGTTATATCAATGAAAATTGGGCG
>CAUSWA010000019.1:0-18289 GCA_963535445.1 uncultured Candidatus Saccharibacteria bacterium
TTGGCTCCGGCAGCTGGGCTCGAACCAGCGACCTAATGGTTAACAGCCATCCGCTCTACCACTGAGCTATGCCGGAATACATTCTGCTATCGCCGCAGATACCAGTATTGTAACTTATTATATAAAAGGTGTAAAGTCTACTGCGCTCGCAGCGCATCAAGTTGTTTTGCCAAATCAGCAATCGCTTCCCAACTAGCGCCATCGGTCATAATTGACAGTACGTACGTACCGTGCGAACCATAAACAATCGCCGAGTCATGCAATAATCCATTCATAAAGCCAACCTTATCGGCAACCGTCCCCGATACACCTGCTGGAATACCTTTACGAAACACGTTTTTCTTCATAGCTTCTAACAAGCGCTGCTGATTGGCGCTCGAAAAGTTTTGGCCGGTTGCAATCATACCTAGCAGCAGGGCTTGATCATTTGCTGTTGTATACGGTCCGCCACTTTTCATAAATGTCGAGTTCTTAAGGCCAATGGCGTTAGCTTCGCTAGTCAAAGTACTAACTCCAATTGCGTTCAAGAAACTTTCCGCGCAAGCATTATCGCTCAAACTAATCATTTTATTAAAGCATGCTTGATCACTATCCCAACTGCGCGCACCGCTATCGATACGCTTTAGCAAGCTGTAAGCTACCAGCAATTTGTAGGTGCTAGCTGTTACAAATTGCTTATCGCCATTGTATTCAGCGCGGCGTTTTTTGCCGTCTAACTCTATCATCGACACGCCATAAGTCCCCGGATGGTCTTTGGCGAAATTCTCCATCAAAGCCGACAAGCCAGCATCGCTCGAGCTATATGTCCGCGTATATTCTTCGCGCGGCGGCACAGCCTTGGTAACAGCATCAAGCTGCAAACTGCCGCCGTCGATTGTACTTTGTAATTTCTGCAGCATTACCGCCACATCAAGTGCTTGCCCTGAACTACCTGTCTGCTTACTAACAACAGTGAAATCGTGCGTAGTAATTTTCGATACCCCAGGCGCCACAGTAACAATTTTCGCTACCGTATCATTCAGCCACTTGCTAGTGCGTTCAATATTCAGCGTAGCCACCAATTCTTTATCTTTAGCGGTAAAATCAAGCCAAGTGTAAACTGTCTGCGCATCGACTGCGACGGTTTTATCTCTAGCTTTAATTTGAATACCTTCCGCTAGATGCTTAGTCAGCTTTTGCGCCAATTGCCTAGCTTTTTTATCGCCCACCGCTGGTTTGATATCTATTTTATTGACATTAATAGTTGTCGGCTGATGTAATTTTGGTTTGATATCGCGAACAGATTGCTTGATTTTAGCCTCATCGCATTTACCGCCAAGTCTGGACTTCTGCAGCTCGAGCTGCGCCCCTTTGGCTTTAAGCGTAGCATTGGTCGGACTAACTTGGCAGCGAGCAACTATTTTTTCGTTAACAGCTGCATCCGTTTGGCTGGCAAATTTAGGGGCTGGCGGCGAACCGTAATTCAAGCCATGCCAAAACAATGAAGTTGGTACCAACCGCACATACCAAGGATAGTCATACTGCTTGATCCGCTGCGAATTATCAACCGAGACAGCGATATCACGCAGCTTGATACTCACCGCCGGCTTGTCTGAATTATTCATCGTGATGTTAAGAGTATGGTCGCTATACGCTTGATTAGCTTTTTTAGCCGCCGCATCTTTAGCTATACCGCCAATTGCTAATCCGTCAACGTGCGCAAACGGCAAGGTCTTATCGCTTGGATAAGCCAACTGTACAATTACTAGAAGAAAAGTCAAACTTGCTGCCGCACCGACTGCATATTTACGGAAATGCTTATGGCGTAACAAACGTTGTAATTTTATCTGCAATGAAGCAGCTTGGTAATTGACCTGCCGATATGCGCCATAAACTAGACGCCGCAATTTCAATCGCCAAGTAGTAGATTTAGCGGCATGGACCGCCGCTTTAGTACCAGCATAACGCCGGCGGTAAGATGGTTTACGCGCTATCCGTCTCACGCGGCCCCTCATAACCAAGAATTTGTAATGCCGATTGCAGCGTTTGAATATCCTGGCGCGCCTTATTATCATCCTGCTTCTGCAGATTGGCTATTTTAGCGCGAATACAGCGTTCAGTTATCGCGTCTGTCGAATCCAAAACTTCCGGCGTGGTTTTTGGCGCCGCAACCACGTCGATCACCTCTAGCGACCGCGCTGAATTGTCACGCTTACGCAAGTGGCCGCGGGAGATCAAATTATCAATATGTACTGCTACTGTCGAAACGCTTTTATAGTCAAGAGCCCGCATTATCTCGCGATAGCTCGGCCCGTAGCCGTTATCTTTTATAAAGTTATCAATAAATAGTAAAAGCTCGTACTGCTTCTTGGTCGGATTAATTGCCGCCGATTGAGCTTGTGCTGCCATACCTTCACTATAACGAATCAACTAGCTCCCGGTCAAACGGTCGTACCACTATCAGCGCCGATAAGCCCCACCAAACTAGCGCTATTACATCATCAGCAAATACTGGCAAGAACAAACTAGCGATACTCAGGCCAACTCCAGACAAAAACATGCCAAGCGCTAACCAATCGTTCCGCCGCCGCCATAGCCGCCGCAAAACGATAATCACAATCATCAAGTAAATCACCAAACCCAGCCAACCAGCTTCGTGCACGATAAATAAATATTGGTTCTCGATAATCACCCCTGAATCACCCAATAACGATGCCGATCCAGTACTGCCAATACCAGCGCCAAACGGCTGTTGCGCTGCCTTGATAACGCCATCGCGCAGCGACGAAAGGTGATCATCATTTGAGGTTCTAGCAGCACCCGTAGTAGGATTATCGTGCAAAATCACATTATGCATAAAGCTGGTATCGCGCAGCAAATAAGCTCCGCCCGCAGCTACAACTAAAACTCCCGCAGCAATCGATATCCAAGCTTTTTTAGGTAATTTCCGGCCATATTGATGAGCAAAAAGCCCGCCTAACGCTGCTAGAGCTCCTAGAATCGCCGCCCGCGAATAACTAATATAAAGAGCGGCACTAGAGCTAGCGGCCGCCAAAATGCCGTAGACGCGCAACTTAGCACTATCCCGCCATTTTGCCGCTAAAAAAGTTGACGCCAACACCAACCCGCCAAGCGCGTACGCCCCTAGCGGATTCGGCCCCCGCAGCGTGCTGCCAAAGCGCACATAAGCCTCATTTGAATCAACCGTCAAATACGGTGCAACCGTCGCCTGACTGTAGCCAAATATTGTCAAGAAATCCCGCGGCAAAGCCAACTGTAAACAAGCAAACCCAATAATTACCGCCGCTGCTGCCAGCATACATTTCAACAAAATTTGCCGATAGCGCGGATAGAGATAAATAAAACCATACATCGTCGCCGCCATTAGACCCCAGCGCAAATCAATTACCAGGCCAGCAATCACAGTCGCCGCTGAATTACCCGTAGCTAGCGATATTCCCGCTAAAACTAAGTGCCACAGCGCAAAACCAGCAATCAGCCATAGCAACTTATCGCGCAGCCAAAATCGCCAAGCATGGCGCCGCCAACCCAGGATAATCACCAGAACAAAAGCTACCATTAACAGTACTTCTTTCCATGCTTTGGCATACAGCGCAACCGGCAGCCAATGCGTGCTCACCAAAACCGTCAACGGCGTATGAATTGCCAAACCTAGCATAATCGCAGCCAACAGCACCAGCGTTACCGAAGCTAGCCGACGCTCCAAATTATCGGTGTTGAGATTGCTCATGCTATCTATTATAACGAAAGTTGTTATAATGAAGACAAATGCCATCTCATAATACCAAGTCTTACAGCCTAATCCTGATGGCGGCCGACGCGATTGTGCTGGCAATTGTTTTTGCCGCAGCCTATTATATTCGCACTCAAGTCGACCAGCGCGTACTCTTACACATTGTTTACGCCTACGAATATATCATCGGCTTTGCTGTGATTACCCCGGTATGGATACTGATTTTCGCTTCGCTCGGATTGTACAGTCCGAGCGTTTATAACCGCCGCCTCGTCGAATGGAGCCGTATAACACTCGGCACTTTCATTGGTATACTGCTGGTGATTGGCTGGGAATACTTCACTAGTATGCATATTTTTCCGGCCAGGCTAGTCGCCCTTTACGTTTTAATTGGCTCAACGATTGCCATTATTTTGGTACGCGAAATAATTCGCACTATTCGCAACGAGTTATACCGTTACGGACACGGCGTCAGTCGAGTGTTGGTGATCGGTAATTCTGATGCGACGACCGATATTGCGATGTCCCTCGGCTCCACCCACAAATCTGGTTATCAAATTGTAGCCTTCGCCGGACCGGCAAAATTGTTGCCGCCGCATCTCGGCATTGTCCATTATGGCCGCGTCGAATCAGCACTCAAAGATATCAAAAAACTTAACATTAGCACTATTATTCAAACCGACCTTTATGCCAGCGAGGATCGCAACCACCAAATTTTAAGCGCCGCGCAAATTGCTCACATTCAATATAACTTCATCCCTGGCGAACCGGAATTTTATACTGGCAAAAACACCGTCGATGTCTTTCTCGGCTATCCGATGATTACTGTCAGTCAAACACCACTCATCGGCTGGGGGGCAATTGCTAAGCGGTTGTTCGACTTGATAGCTGTTATTATTACTTTGCCGCTCTGGGGATCAATTATAATAATAATTGCGCTACTGCAAAAAATTTGCAATCCCGGGCCAATTTTTTACCGTTCTAAGCGTTTGAGCCGTTTTTCGAAACCGATTCGTCTTTATAAGTTCCGCACCATGGGTGCTCAGTACGGCAAAAAGGACGCCAGTATCGAGTTTGAGGAAATGAACCGGCCTGATTTGGCCGCCGAATATCGGCGCGATCACAAGGTTGCCGATGACCCGCGAATTACTTGGTTTGGTAAGTTCTTGCGTAATACTTCGCTTGATGAATTTCCGCAATTTATCAACGTGCTACTCGGCGACTTGAGTTTAGTCGGGCCGCGACCAATTTTGCCGCAAGAAGTTAAATTCAGCAAAAATCGTACGGCGCTACTGCATAGCGTTAAGTCTGGAGTGACTGGACTATGGCAAGTCTCGGGCCGCAGCAACTTGAGCTTCGACGAACGGATTGAGCTTGAGCTTTATTACGCACAAAACTGGAGTTTTTGGCTAGACTTACGGATACTTTTCAAAACCATTGGCGTCGTATTACACAAAACCGGAGCAAGATAATGAAGCGTCCGCGCATTGCAATTGTTTGCGACTTCTTGACAACGATGGGCGGTGCCGAGAATGTCGTGCTAACCATGCACGAAGCTTTTCCTGATGCGCCAATTTATACAGCAATATATAACCCTGATAAAGTTCCTGCTTTTGCTAAACTTGATATTCGCACCTCGAAACTACAAAAAATACCGCCGCGGCTGCGTAATTATTACAAACTTTTTCCGACGCTAGCAGTTAAAGCAATGCGCCAGCTCGATCTTAGCGAATTTGACATTATTTTGACTAGTTCGTACCTGCACGGCCACCAAGTTACTAAAGCACGACTCAACCAAGTTATTATCAATTATTGCCATACGCCGCCGCGCTACTACTGGAGCCACTACGACGAATACCGCCGCGATCCTGGCTACGGCAAGCTTAATCCGTTTATTCGCCTGCTGATGCCACTGCTGGTACCGCATCAGCGCCAGCTTGATCTGGAGGCTGCTAAACAAGTTGATGTCTTCATCGCCAACTCTACCGAGACGCAAAAACGCATCAAAAAATATTACGGCCGCAGCAGTACCGTAATTCATCCGCCAGTCGAAACTAGCCGTTTTACACCTGCTCGCAAACGAGGCGACCACTACGTGACCATCGGCCGCCAGTTACCTTATAAGCGCTATGACCTAGCCGTCAAAGCTACCACCAAACTCAACAAAAAACTAATTGTTTTTGGTAACGGGCCGGCTCACGACCAGCTAGTCAAGCTTGCCGGCCCAACTATTGAATTCCGCACCGATCGCTTCGGCGATGCTAGCGACGCTGAATACGAGAAAGCTATCACCACCGCGCGCGGTTTCATCTATCCTGCCGAGGAAGATTTTGGCATTGTTAGCGTTGAAGCATTGGCAGCCGGTGCGCCGATTATCGGCCTGGCGCGCGGCGGCACCACTGATATAGTTACTTCACCCGATATTGGCACGCTGTTTCAACATCAAACCGTCGACGACATTGCAAAAGCCATCAAAATCACCGAACAAACCCGCTTTTATCCGAGCAAACTCGCCCGCACCGCTAAACGCTTCGACAAAGGCCTTTTCTTGACTAAGATTAGGAAAGTTGTACGAGATAATACGCCTTAAGCAATTATTTATTTTTTCGGGTATACTAGGGTTATGAAAACAATTTTAGTCACTGGCGGCGCGGGTTATATTGGCAGCCACACGCTGATCGAGCTTATCAATAACAATTTTGAAGTAGTGGTAATCGATAACTTAGCCAATTCTAGCCGCGAGAGTTTGCGGCGTGTCGAACAGATCACTGGGCACGAAATCCCTTTTATTGAAGCGGATGTCCGCGACCAATCAGCACTTGATGATATTTTTACAACATACGATATAGATTCAGTGATTCATTTTGCTGGACTAAAGGCTGTCGGTGAATCAGTCGTCAAACCGCTAGAATATTACGATAATAACCTCGTCTCAACTATGGCACTACTTGAAGCGATGCGTAAACATAACGTTAAGCAATTGGTCTTTTCAAGTTCAGCAACTGTTTACGGCAATCCTAGCGAGCTGCCGCTGCGCGAAACTTCGACAGTCGGCGTAGGTTTAACCAATCCTTATGGCAAGACTAAATACATGATCGAGCAAATCATACAGGACTACTGCGCGGCCGATCCAACGTTCGAAGCAACAATCTTGCGTTATTTCAACCCGATTGGCGCCCATCAATCAGGCCAAATTGGCGAAGATCCAAACGGCATTCCAAACAATTTATTGCCTTATGTCGCTCAAGTTGCCGTCGGCAAGTTGCAAAGTGTCGGCGTTTTCGGCAACGATTATGACACGCCAGACGGCACGGGTGTACGCGATTATATTCACGTCGTTGATCTAGCGCGCGGCCACGTCGCTGCTCTGCAGCATATGAAAGCCGGGGCTAATGTCTATAATCTCGGTACTGGAAGCGGCACATCGGTGTTAGAAATTATCAAAGCATTTAGCAAAGCTTGCGGGCGTGACTTGCCATATGAAATCAAACCGCGGCGAGCCGGCGATATTGCCGCTTGCTACGCTGACTGCAGCAAAGCCGAGCGCGAGCTAGGCTGGCGAGCCGAATTAAGTATTGAACAGGCTTGCGCTGATAGCTGGCGCTGGCAATCGCAAAATCCAAACGGTTTTTCTGAATAGTAGCTACAACGCCTTAGCTTAACGGCAGGCCAAAAGCTAATAGCAACTCGCTATTACAGCCTACGTTCGTCTATTCTTTGCCTGTCGCTTGGTTGATTCGCGTCGACGAATCTGGCTTACCTTTACCAGCATCAAACCGCATCTGTATGTTGTACTTTTTACAAACATCTGCTTCGGGAATAGCTTTTTCGGTATCGCGATCGCCGCCGTTAGCAAAGATCAGTTCATCACCCGGATACTGGCCGGCAACCATTTCCAACGACTTAATTTGTGTTGGATCTTCGTCGATTGACAGAATAACCTGATCGACACCCTTTAGCGCTCGCATTAACCGCAACCGATTACTTTCATCCAGGATAATCTTGCCTTTTTTGAGCAGCTGTTGCTTATCATTATTAACAATTACTATAAGTTTATCGCCCATAGCCGCTGCCGCCTCAATCATATCCAGGTGTCCGCCGTGCAGCGGATTGAAATAGCCGCTAACAATTACTATTTTCATAATCCTCCTCTGTCGATTACTTATTATACCTGATATACTATAGTTATGACAAAGATGCTAGTCACGGGAGGCGCGGGATTCATTGGCTCGAATTTTGTGCATTATACCGTCAAACACAAGCCAGAATACGACATCACTGTTATCGACAAATTAACTTATGCGGGAAACCGCGCCAATTTACAGCCAGTAGCTGACCAGATCAATTTCGTGGAAGGCGACATTTGCGATGCCGAGTTGATGGATAAATTAGTGGCTGAAACTGACATCGTGGTGCATTTTGCCGCTGAAAGCCACAACGACAATTCCCTACGCAATCCATGGCCGTTTGTCGAGACCAACGTCATCGGCACCTACACCATTTTGGAGGCTGTCCGCAAGCACGGCAAGCGCCTACATCACATCTCGACTGACGAAGTGTTTGGTGATTTGGAGCTTGACGACCCCAACCGCTTCACTGAAGACACGCCATACAATCCATCCAGCCCCTACTCCAGCACTAAAGCTTCCAGCGACATGCTGGTACGTGCCTGGATTCGCAGCTTCGGCATCAAAGCGACAATTTCCAATTGTTCAAACAATTACGGCCCATACCAACACATCGAAAAGTTCATTCCACGCCAAATCACCAATATTTTGAGCGACATCAAGCCAAAATTGTACGGCACGGGTGAGCAAGTCCGCGACTGGATCCACGTCGATGATCACAACTCAGCAGTTCATCTCATCCTAGAAAAGGGCAAGCTAGGCGAAACCTACATCATCGGTGCTGACAACGATCACGTCAATAACAAAATGGTGATTGAACTGATTTGCGAGTTGATGGGTAAAGGTAAAGATTGGTACGACCACGTCAACGATCGCCCAGGCCATGACATGCGCTACGCCATGGACTCCAGCAAACTGCGCCGTGAACTCGGTTGGCAGCCTGAGTACACCGACAACCAAACTGGCATGCGCGATGGACTACTACAAACCATTGAGTGGTACCGCGAACACGAAGATTGGTGGAAAGCCCAAAAAGAAGCAGTCGAAGCAGCCTACGCAAAACAGGGGCAATAATCATGACTGATACGCCGTCAAAAACGAAAGTCAGCAGTAAAATCGTCTATCGAAATCCTTGGATCACCATTCACGAAGACCAAACACGCGACCTCGCGGGCAATCTGGGAGTATATAGTTACATGGAATCGCGCGACTCGTGCATGGTTGTGGCAGTTGACGACAAAGAGCGTATCTATTTTGTCAGAGGATTTCGTTATCCATCGCAGAGTTTTGGCTGGGAATTGCCTGGCGGCGGGAGCGACAATGAAGATCTACTAGAAGCCTCAAAGCGCGAACTCGAGGAAGAAACCGGCATCATCGCTCAATCTTGGCAAAAACTAGGCGAAGCATACGTCTGTAATGGCCTAATGACGGAGAAAATGGCTATTTTCCTGGCCCGAGAACTAAGCTTCACTGGCCAACGCGAACAAAGCGATGAACTGTTTAGCGATATGCGATTTTTCACGCTTGATGAGATAGACGATTTGATTCGAGACGGCGAGATTAATGATTGTCAGACACTGGCTGGCTTACAATATTATTATCTATGGCGAGAGGATACTGTATGAATTTCGACCCAAGCAACTACAACGAACTAACCGTCACCGAATCACCCATCCCTGGGCTGTTTGTTGTCAAACTGCCCGTCCACGGCGATAACCGCGGTTGGTTCAAGGAAAATTATCAAAAGGAAAAAATGGAAGCACTGGGACTGCCGTCATTCACCATCGTACAAAACAACATTAGCTTCAACGACAAAGCCGGCGCTACCCGCGGTCTGCACGCTGAGCCGTGGAATAAGTTCATCTCCACCGCCAACGGCCGCGTCTTTGGTGCGTGGTGTGATTTGCGTCAGGGCGACAGCTTCGGCACGGTTTTCACGCACGAAATCAATCCTGGCACGGCAATTTTCGTACCCAAAGGCGTTGCTAATGGCTATCAGGCGCTTGATGACAACATCGCCTACACGTACCTGGTTGACGCGCACTGGTCTCCAGACGCCAAATACACCTTTGTCAATTTGTTTGACCCAGCACTCGGCATCGACTGGCCAATTAGCCAGGACCAAGCGATTATTTCCGAAAAGGACGCCGCTCACCCGCTGCTTGCAAACGTAATCCCGATGGAGGTTTGATGGACGATAAGGCAATAGTTATCACTGGCGCTAACGGGCAAGTCGGCCGAGCACTACAAAAAGTTTACCCTCAAGCACTAGCTCTGGACCGCGAACAACTCGATATCACCGACCAAAAGGCAATCAACGAGTTTAACTGGGATAATGTCAAAGTAATTATTAACGCTGCCGCCTGGACCGACGTTGATGGTGCGGAAAATCCCAGCAATTATAGCCTAGTCAAAGCAGTTAACGTTGACGCAACCCGCTACTTGGCAACAGCCGCTAACCAGCGTGACTTAACTTTTGTAACGTTCTCGTCTGACTATGTTTTCGACGGTTCCCAGCCGATTCACAACGAAGACGAACCTTTTTCACCGCTCAACATTTATGGCAAGACTAAAGCTGATGGCGACCTAGCAGCCGCCACCACAATCAAACATTACATCATTCGCACATCCTGGGTAATCGGCGATGGCAGAAACTTTGTTAACATCATGCAAGATCTAGCAGCGCGTGGTGTCAAACCTTCCGTCGTTAACGACCAGATTGGCCGCCTAACTTTTACCGATACTTTGGCGCGTGGTATTAAACATTTATTAGAAATAGGCGCACCATACGGCACGTATAATTTGACTAATGAAGGTCAGCCTGTCAGCTGGGCGGACATTGCCAAAATTGTCTTCGAAAAATCAGGCAAATCACCTTCAGACGTACAGCCAGTTTCTACTGCTGAATATTTCGCTGATAAACCAAACACCGCCAAGCGGCCACTGCAAAGCACCCTAGATCTAACGAAAATTGAAAAAACCGGATTCATACCAGAAGATTGGCGCGATAAATTAGATAAACTGCTCGGTTAGATTATCTACTTTGCTTGTTGAATGCTAGCATTGATTTCTTCATTACTTATACTATCCTTACCCCAGTAAGCCTTGTCTGCTAGTTCACCGACTTTAGCTGGATTCCTAGTACCCATCTGATTCGGTAACCAATTTCTAGTGAGATTAAGCGACCGCTCTTCGCGCTTCATTGATTTTTGTAGGGTTTCCTCATCCAAATCCGTCCTACTCTCAACAAATACCAGCTTAAAGTTGTCTGGCATCAGATAATCAGCCAGCCACATCACCCGCGGCATATGTGCAATGTCAGCTACAAACACTGCTGTCATCTCGGTGTCAGCCAAAAGTTCCATTTTCTGCTCTGTACTCATTAGACCGACTTCATCAGCGTCATAGCCCTCTTTAATCAACTGTTTAGATAAAATTATCGGGATGCTATTAGTAAAGTTCGTAACCGTATCAACCGAGTCGGGTTCCTCATCTGTGAACTCATCCAGTTTTCTAACTACTTCATTAATTTCTTTTTCACTCTTACCTTCACTTCGTAACTTTTCAGCGACGTTCTGCAACATCTGCTCTTTCATTAGCGTTGAAGTACTAATGCGCGGATATTTCTCATATTCATCCAGTAGTGCGTTGGTCAACTCAGATGAGCTGGCGGTATCTGGATCAACACCACGCGCCTTATATATTCGCCTGAGAGCTCGCACACCAACTTGCATTGCTTGCATTTTTGGATCAGTATCTACCGAATCCATTAATTCTTTAATATCAATGTGATTATTTTCTACCAACCGATGTATTTGTGCGTCAGGCGTATGAATAACATCTTCTTCGTTCAGACCAGCAGCTTCAGCTAAAATTGGCATCGCTGTCGCCATAGCAATCGTCTTATTATTCATCCTACCAGTATGAACAACTTGTACATCTGTATTGCCCGTTTCAATCGCCTGCAAATATAAATCACCAACCATCTCAGTGTTTGCCAACGACTCTGGCGGTAGTTTGACATTCCTGTCTGGGTGTCCAATCTCTGCTTCAACAACCTCTTCACCGCGAGCAATATTGATGATGACATCAGCCGCAGACACAGCTCCAGCAACCTCTGGACTATTAAGATCTGTAAAGGTAATTTCAGGGCAGCCCTGCTGCAGTTGTTCGGAAAAACCGCGGCGATATGGCACATAAACAATTGAGCGGCTCCTCGGCCCTCTTTCAGGATGATCCGGGTCGGTAAATAAATTGTCCGATACTCTGGTTAGATAGCTTTCATAAGCATCTTGTGTATCCTGAGTTTTAACCTCAGGTTTAGAAATTTTCTCCATATTTGCCATCCTTTTATTTTAACTTACTTTTGTACTTTTGTCAATTAGCTAATCTGTTTGCTATACTTATATCATAAAAGCAGGAGGTTTATGAAAGGAATAATTCTAGCGGGTGGATCGGGGACGCGGCTGTGGCCGATTACCAAGGCTATTAGCAAGCAGCTAATGCCAATTTATGATAAGCCGATGATTTATTATCCGCTGACCACGCTGATGCAGGCAGGAATTCGCGACATTTTGATAATCACCACACCAGACGACCAAGCTGGATTTCAACGACTCCTTGGTGACGGTTCGCAATGGGGTATCAACCTAGAATATGCTGTTCAGCCTAAACCAGAAGGCCTAGCCCAGGCTTTTATCATTGGTGAAGAATTTATTGGCGACGACAAAGTAGCGTTAGTGCTAGGCGATAACATTTTTTATGGTGCAGCTCTTGATGATTCACTACGCGCCTGCACCGACCCAGATGGCGGCATTGTTTTCGCTTATAAAGTATCTGACCCAGAGCGTTACGGCGTTGTCGAATTCGATGATCAAAATCAAGCAGTCTCGATTGAAGAAAAACCCGTCCAGCCAAAATCTAATTTCGCAGTTGTCGGCATATATTTTTATGACAATGATGTTATCGAGATCGCTAAAAAGGTTCAGCCAAGCGCCCGCGGCGAGCTAGAAATTACCTCAATTAACGCCGAATATTTACGCCGCGGCAAACTCAAAGTTCAGACGCTTGATAACGGCGATGTTTGGCTAGACACCGGCACCATCAGCAGCCTAACTGACGCCGAAGATTTTGTTCGTGTCGTCCAAACGCGTACCGGCCAAATTGTCGGCAGTCCAGAAAAAACTGCTTTTCAAAATGACTGGATCAACCGCCAGCAACTTGACGAGATCGCTGCCACGCTCAAGAAATCAGGCTACGGAGAATACTTGAACGTATTGTAATTACCGATGAAAAAAGTTTGTGTCATCATACCCGCCTACAACGAATCTAGTGTCATCAAAGATGTTATTAAAAAAGCCAAAAAAGTTTTCTCAAAAGCCAAAAAAGACTACTCGATTGATATAGTTCTCATCAACGACGGATCAAAAGACAATACGCTCGAACAAGCGCAAAAAGGCGGCGCAATTGTCATTGATCATATCTTGAATTCTGGAGCTGGCGGCGCAACGCTAACTGGGCTTGCATACGCGCGACAACACGGCTATGATATTGCCGCCACCATGGATGCTGATGGCCAGCACGATCCAGAAGATGTTTTGGCGGGTATTCGGCAGAGCGACAACTCTAACACTGATTTACTTATCGGTAGCCGACTCATCAATAGCGAGGGCATGTCTAGGACTAAAGTTTTAGGAAACAAGGGTCTCAGCTTCATTACTTACGCCCTATTTGGTATCAATGTTACTGATTCGCAATCTGGTCTACGAATTTACTCGCGAAGGGCAATTGATAACCTCGACTGGAAATCGACTGGCTACGAATTTTGCTCAGAGATGATTTGGCGTGCCAAACAAGCAGGCATGGCCATCGCCGAATATCCAATCAAAGCAATTTACACCGACTATTCCCGCGCCAAAGGCCAAAACAACTGGAATGCCATCAATATCGTCAAACGACTATTTAAGCAACGCTTAACGGAGCTATTCGAATGAGATATCTTATCCTCGTACTACTCAATGTGCCGATTATTTTAGCAGCATTGATCAATATCATCACCCAGTACAAACTGCGCAAAGTTAGTGTAACGCGCTTTCGCCATCAATTAATTATCTGGATGGTTATCATGGTTGTACTGATTGGGTCATTTCCTCTGTATAACATTTCGATAGGCCATCCGCCGCTGGATTCGTCAGAGTTAAGCCTATTTGATATTTTGCAAACTACGGCAATTATTTTGCTATTCTACATCGCTAATAATCAGCGTCAGCGTATCGACCAAAACGAACGAAGACTGCGCGATTTGCATCAAGAATTATCAATCAGGCTGTCGGATGAAAAATAGTATTGATATCATCGTACCGTACTGGGGTGAGTTTTCACTATTGAAGCAAACTGTCGATTCAGTGCTAGTACAAACCAGCAAAGCCTGGCATTTAACTATTCTTGACGATCATTATCCAGATAAAACCGCTTATTATTATTATAAAAAGTTAAATGATAAACGCATTACATACATCAGACACCGTAAAAATATCGGCATCACCGCCAATTTTAATTACGCTATTCAACACGCAAGCGCACCGTATTGTATGATCGTCGGCTGCGACGATAAACTTCTACCTAGCTACGTTGATACTGCACTAAAAAACATTGATGAAGCAGATTTTTATCAGCCTCGGGTACAGATAATCGACGACAAAAGTAACGTATATCTACCGCTTGCCGATAAAGTTAAAAGAATACTGCAACCTAAAAAATCTGGCATACTGTCTGGCGAAAAACTTGCTGCGTCGCTTTGCTGCGGTAATTGGCTTTATTTTCCATCCATCACTTGGAAAACCGATACTCTCAAACAATACTCATTTGATACAAAGTATAAAATCCTTGAAGACGTCATCGTCGAATTGACCATGATTATTGATAGTGCTTCGCTTTATTTTGACACAACAGAAACTTTTCAATACCGCCGTTTTGCCGAGTCGTTATCCAGCAAGGAAAAAGGTAAAAATGGTATCCGATTCAAGGAAGAGAACGAAGTCTATGATAATTTTTCCGATAGGTTTAATGAGATTGGCTGGAAAAAAGCCGCACGAGCAGCAAAGCTTCGCGTGACATCACGCATCCACAGCTTCCTGTCGCGCTTTTAGTGCTTATCCTATCACTTAATTAATTTACTATTTTGTCTTTGCAAATTTGCGATTAACCGCCCAGGCGTACAGATTGACGATTATCGATTGCGGCAATAGGTCATACAATCGCCAGTTTATGTCCTTCTTGGCTACTGGCATTTTAGCATTTTTCCAGGGCGTTAGTTTCAAATATTTACGCCACAAAAAACCAACTGGATTATCGTTACCCTGCTGCCACGGCCTACCATTCACACCAAACTGCGAATGAATGATCTTCGGCGTGTAGTAACTCTCCATGATTTCATCATAACTATAAAAACTCTCTGGCAAGAAACCATTAGCCTTAATGTATTTTTTAATATCATAGCCATAGAAAACGGTCGAGAAATTATATTCCACACCGACTTTCTTGATTTTGCCTTTGAAAAATACGTTGCACAAATCTTGGTCAGCCACCTCATAGTGGTTGTGCCGCAAATGCTCACGCATCTTGGTATCAATCTTATCTTTCATCCATTTTTTGTGATTGATAAGCATAACCCCACAGTTAAAGTAACCGTCGGTTGGCTTCAAGCCAATGACATCCTTGTGCGCGTTCACCATGGTAGCGTCATATGACAGCGCCATCACATTACCCTCGAAATCAAGCTCCAAAAGACCATCAAGCGCACCGCTAATCACCGTGTGCGGATTGATATACAAAATCCGGTCTGTTTTAATATCAAGCTTGGCAAACGCCAGCATCTTATACCATGTGATATATAATCCCTTCCAAGCCTTAACGCCAATCTCTTTCAATTCGTCAGGATAACTTGACACGTCAACGAAAGTGATTGTCGCGTTCTTATAATTTCCAACCATTTTATTGAATTTGTTGATGCTATCTTTTTTCAGTTGATGTCCGAGGTAAAAAATATTAATTTGCTTCAAGTGCTTATTGTTCTCCAAAAGCGATACAATAGAAATTGCACTCACTACGGCATAATTGTCATCACTCTGATATATAACGTTTAGAATTCCTTTATTCATGCTTGTAATTCCTATCCATTAACCGGTAGTTGTTTAATGTAATCTTTCAGCATGTCCGTATAATCTCTTGGCGTGAAACCCGTTTGACGCAACTTCGATAAGTCCATATCACTATTGAGCGGCCGCGGTGCAAAGCCTGGCTTACTGGCAGCGTATTCCTCGGTAGAAATCGGTTGCACACGGTTGCGGTCATGTCCAGCATATTCAAAAACGTCAGCGGCAATTTCGTACCACGACTTCACTGGACCTTCGTTGGTTACGTTATATAGTCCATATGCAACTTTATTATCTAAGAAGAATTTAGTAGCTCGAGCAATCTCTGACGCAAAAGTCAGCCGGCCAAACTGATCATTGACGACTTTTGGATTGATGCGCATATCCGCCAAGTTTTTCATGGTTTTTGGCATATTGTGACCATCGCCAACAACCCAAGATACCCGCATGATGTAGTGTTTTGGCACCAAGCTAACCGCCAGATCACCAGCAGCCTTACTTTCTCCATAAACCAACAGAGGCGCAACTACTTCATCGTCTTTATGATTTTTCTCTCGGCCATCCCAGACATAATCTGACGAATAATGAACAAGGGTCTTATTTTGCTCAATAGCAATTTTAGCGAGGTTGCGCGGACCATAAGCATTAGCCAGCCACGTCTTAGCACGCAGCTCGTCTGTCTCAGAGCCGTCGGCATTAACCAAGGCTGCCGCATTTAAGATAACGTCATACTTTGACCAGTCAAATACCTTTATTTGTTCCTCATCGGCTATATCCAACTCTTCTCGTGATAAAGCCTTGGCATCTGGAAACATGGCACACAATGCCTTACCTAGTTGTCCACCTGCTCCCAAAATTACATATTTCTTACTCATAATTCCCCTTTGCTTTTGTCAGTTATTATAGCATCTTTTAGCAACCGCTTGTAGATGACCAACAGAAGTGCTACTTGCAAAAAGCTAATCATCATGAAAACCAGCACGCTACCCAACATCGCCAACCGCTCAATCAGACACATAGACACTGCTACCGCCAAAATATCCGTGAGTAGCAGTGTGTAAAATTGCCCCTTAAATCGACGCATAATTATCAGCAAATTAACATAAATCGACACAAAAGCGTTCGCCGCCGCGCCAATAACCATAATTGTCAAATCAAGGCGGAGATTATTGATATTGATGCCAAAAATAACATTGAGTATCCAAACACCAATCAAATAACTCAAAATAACTGAGAGCACGCCTATCCCAAAAGTTATTTGATTAATCTTGCCGACGATTCGCGCGAACTCCTTCAATTTTCCTTTTGCTAATAGTTCAGACAAATTGACGACATTCGGCTGAATAATAAACGATATGAAGAGTCCAAGGAGCGTAATTGGCATTGCCATAATTCCAAAATAACCAATTTGATCAGGATGGGACTTGTCCAAAAAATACCGCGGGATATTGAGTGAAAACATCGTCAAAAACACCACAACAAATACCGCTGAAGTACGTTTCATGATTACGACAGCCTGACCGGCGTATTCTTTGATGAACTTTTTATTCATAGCAATAGCCTCAACACGTCGCACCCATAACACATCATACAGAAGGATAATGAGCGCATTGACTAGCAATATCGCCAATGTGCCATACATGATATTTTTAGTTACAATATCAACCACTATAAATACCCCAAAACCAAGAATCGCTTTCATGGTTAGTGAGATGCCAGCGATGTACAATTTACGATGGATTTGCAAAACACCATACAACGAATCGGCAATTGATTCTAAAATTTTAAAGGCTACCAAAATCATAATCAAGCCCGTTTTAGTAGCGTTATATCCATTCAATACACAAAACACCACTGCAGAAACTGCCACAATAAGCGATGCAGCGAAACGCACAGCGACATAACCGCCGCTGCAAAACTCCCGCTTGACATCAGATGCCTGATAAGTCCGTCCGCCCCATAAAGATATCGCCCAAAACACCACCGAAAGCGACAACGCAAACGAAAATAACCCAGAATCCTCGATGCCATTCAACCGCGTAATAACAATCAATAATACTGGTGAAATTGCACTCTGCAACAGTGAACCTAATGAGTTCCAGATGTAGTCCTTTTTCTGCGATTGCATATCATTAGTATAGCAAGTTTGCTCAATAAACTACTCTACTTTATAATTTGCTTAGTATATGAAAAAATATTGGTCTCGCTTTCTGTCGTTTATTAAAAAGCCTGAAAATGTCTTTATATCTTTGTCTTTATTTTTTGGGGTGTTGTCG
>CAUSWA010000020.1:0-17678 GCA_963535445.1 uncultured Candidatus Saccharibacteria bacterium
GTTGAGAAGCGGTCAAATAAACGTCCCATGCTTTTATTATACACTAACGTAATGATATAATATATAGTGCGCGGGTGTAGTACAGCGGTTAGTATGCGAGTTTTCCAAACTCGAGATCGGAGTTCGATTCTCCGCACCCGCACCAAAATATTTGCCCCGATAGCTCAGCTAGTGAGCCCTCAGCGACAAAAATCGCATAGCTCTATCCAGCTTTTGTCTAAGCGAATCGGGCGACTAAATACATTTTCAGAGTGCCCCGATAGCTCAGCTGGATAGAGCAGGAGACTTCTAAGCTCAAGGCCGCAGGTTCGAACCCTGCTCGGGGTACCATTATTCAACTAACCGATAATAAAAACTCATCGCAATGATGAGTTTTTTACATGGAGTTTCGTGGAGGGCCAGGAGGGGCTCGAACCCTCGACACCCTGCTTAAGAGGCAGGTGCTCTAACCAGCTGAGCTACTGGCCCTTATCTTTTCATTATAGCATAGATAGAGGTAAAAGTAAATATGAACGCTAGGATTTTTCGGTCTGTTGGGTAGTCGAATGATGACGCTTACTCTTGCTAATTCTGTGAAAATCGACGATAATATACGAATAATGCCAGAGTTGAATCAAATTGGCGCCCACTTGCGGGCAGGTGTTATACGTGCACAGCGGCAGTCTGATGAGCGGCAACAAATGCTCAGTCAGGCTGATAAAATTAATGTCGTTGGTGCTGGCGGCATGTTGACGGCGGCTTACGAGCAGCTGCGCAACGCCGCTGAAAATACCGAGGAGCACTTGCTGCTACAAAATGCTATCCGGCGGTTTTTCAAACAATCGTTTATTGTTCGCGATGAGGCGTTGGTTCGCAAAAGCGGCGAAGAATTGGTGGTTGAATTGACTTTTGCGGGATATTTGCCCAACGATAGCGTGTCGCGCAGCCAAATCAAAGAGATTTCAAAACTAGCAACAGCGCACTATAAAGCGTATGAAAAGCTGATTGCTGATCGTTCAATCAATTTGGATCGTTCTTCGGCATGGCTGTTAGAAACTCTGTCGGTATTGGCGGCGAATGTATTGGTTGATCACGCTGGCGATCATGCGTTTATTGATTTTTCGTATGAATATTTCGAGACAGCAATTCCGCGGGATGCGTTGCAATCGACTTCGGCTGATGAATATGGAGCCGCGCTTTATGTGGCTATTCAGCAGGCGCTGATGAAAAGCGACGTAGCCACGGTGCGCGCAGGGCTATTGGTGCGTTATGGAACGAGTGTTGAATCGCTTGAGGCTTTTGTTGAATTTAATCGTAAAATTGACAAGATGCTGCGCAGCGCGTCGGTTGAAGAACTGCGCCGCGTGGTTGATCGGCAGGGGGCGCCGCTGCGCGTTATTCGCCATATGATGGAGACGCAAGACGACTTCCCGGCGTTGTTACAAAAGCGCGAGGCATTTCTCGAGGAATTTGAGCGGCAAGTGAACCGTGAATACTCTAGCATGATGGCGCGAATTAACCGGGCTATTATGCGCAGTGTGGTCTTCTTGGTAATTACTAAGTTTTTGATTGGCATCGCTATTGAAGTACCGTATGACCTGTGGGCGCACGGACAAATTGAGTGGTTGGTGCTAATGATCAATTTGTTCTTCCCGCCGATATACATGGTATTGCTGCGCTTAACGCTGAATGTGCCGGGATACGCAAATACCGAAGCGCTGATTAAACGGGTCGATCAGATGCTCTACGGCGGCGATAATACTGTACTGATGCGGCGGCAATTAGCGGGACGGACGTATAGCTCAATGTTTTCGATTATGTACGGTGTAATGAGTCTGGCGGTGTTCGCGCTGGCAACTTGGCTGCTGACGTTGATTGGTTTTTCACCAGTGCATATTATTATTTTCTTTGTATTTTTCTCGGCGGCGAGCTTTCTAGGCTTTCGCTTGAGCCGGTTGATTCGCGATCTCGAGATTGTGCGCAGTGCTAGCAACGGCTTTACCTTTGTACGCGATACGCTGTATTTGCCGTTTGTAGTCGCTGGCCGGTGGATGAGTGATAAATACGCGCAGGTTAATATTGTGTCGATGGTGTTGGATATGTTAATCGAATTACCGCTCAAAACCATCTTGCGCAAGATTCGGCAATGGGCAGCTTTTATTGATGATAGAAAGGACAGCATATCATGAAAGAGTTAAACGGCAAGGAACTGCAAGGTTTTATTAAGCAGCGCCAAGCGCGTCAAGTACGAAATCTACGCCAAGAATATGGTGTGGTACCAAAACTAGTTATTATAATGAGCAAAAACGCTAGCCAAGCGATTCAAACGTATGTTCGGATGAAAACACGTTACGCAGCAGATATTCTGATTGATGTTGACGTACAAGCAGTCGCGCAAGCTGATATGATGGCGGCGATTGAGCAAGCTAATAACGACTCAGCGGTGCAGGGGATAATTTTGCAATTGCCGATTGATGACGTGTCGCAGACCGAAAAGCTGTGCCAATTAATCGCGCCAGAGAAAGATGTTGATGGTTTAGGGGCTAATAGTATCTATCCGAGCGCTACCGCCCAGGCAATCGATTGGCTATTGGCTGGGTATAATATCGAGCTATCGGATAAGCAAATTGCTATCGTGGGCCGCGGTAAGCTTGTCGGAGCGCCGCTCGAAAAAATGTGGCAGCAGCGCGGCCTAAACGTGCAGGTCTACGACAAGACGAATCCAGCTACCGCGGATAGTTTGCAAAAATGTAACGTAATTGTAACGGCGACCGGCGTGCCGCACTTGATCACCTCCGAAATGATCGCGTCAGAAACAGTAGTGGTGGATGCTGGTACGGCGAGCGAAGGCGGCGTGTTGGTCGGCGATGTTGACGATGCAGTTCGCCAGCGCAGCGATATTACGATTACACCGCAAAAGGGCGGTGTCGGTCCGTTGACATACGCAGTATTATTTGATCATCTGATTGAGGCGTGCTTGCGGCGAGTTGGTAAGTTATAGTAATTCTATCGCTTATCGTTCAGCGCTTCTTTGGCGTGGATGACAACTTGGCTAGGTGTTAGATTAGCCTTGACGATATAACTATGAATACCTAGGTTACGCAGCTCGGCAGGTGCCTCTTCTTCGCCTAGGTTGGTTAGGATGATAACTGGCGTATTAGCATTAGCGGGCTGCTGGCGGATTTTTCGCAGCGCTTCGGTGCCGTTCATATTCGGCATTTGCAGATCAAGCAAAATGATGTCAGGATTAGCATGCTGAACCACTTTAACGCCAGTCTCGCCGTCGCTGGCAGTGACCACATCAAATCCAGCCGCCTCGAACTTCATCCGGTACATTTGGTTGATTACTTGATCGTCCTCGATAATAGCGATAGTTGTCATGTTTTTATAATAGCATATCCCAGTTACTTTTCGAGTAAGCTCTAGCGTTATCGTCGAGAAAAGTGTACTATAAAGGCAATGAAGCGGTTTTTTGGTAGAGTTCGCCGTCCATCGTATCGTTCGCAACAAGTTGTGGACGTTCTGACGCGCAAAATGGTTGATGCCAAAGACATTGATACATTGCTAAATAGCTATTTAGAAACTTTTGTTAGTGTACTGCAAGTACGTTTTGCTGGCGTGGCTTTTTGCGATCAATATCACCAGCCGTATATTGCTGGCAAGCGTAATGTGCCGGCATGGTTGGATTCGCAGACGCTTGGTTCTGGCGACATTGGTGATTATGCTCGATATGGTATTGCAGTAATCTTACCGCTATGCGTTGCCGATCAGAAAATTGGTTGCCTGGTAATTGGCGAGCGGCGTGACGGCTGCGAGATTCGCGGTAAGGAATTCGAGCTGTTTGATGTTTTAGCGCGTAATCTATCAGTGGCGCTTTTGAATATGTTTCGCCTAGAGGAGATTCGCCGCTTAGCTGGAAATTTAGAGAAGGAAGTCGATGAGGCGACCAGTCAGCTGCGCCAGTCCAACAAAAGATTGCAGGCCCTGGATGCCACTAAAGATGAGTTTGTCAGTATGGCCAGCCACCAGCTGCGGACGCCGCTGACCAGCGTGAAGGGCTACCTGAGTATGGTTCTCGAGGGCGACGCTGGCGAGATTACACCGCCGCAGCGGCAGCTGCTAGAAGAGGCTTTTCGCAGCAGCGAGCGGATGGTGCGATTGGTTAGTGATTTTTTGAACGTGAGCCGTTTGCAGACTGGTAAATTTATTATCAATCGTACGGCGGTTAATTTGTCGCAGCTGGTTGCCGAAGAGGTTGCGAACGTAGATCAGGTGGCAAATACGCATAAGGTCAAGGTCACGTATCGCCAGCCAGCGCGCTTTCCACTACTGTATCTAGACGATACCAAGATTCGTCAAGTTATTATGAATTTCATTGATAACGCTATTTATTATTCACCAGACGCTAATACGGTAAAGGTCCGATTGTCAATTGAAGATGGCCAGGCAGTTTTGCGGGTAATCGATAAGGGAATGGGTGTATCGCCATCTGCCAAGAAAAAGCTCGGCACTAAGTTCTTTCGCGGCGACAACGCTCGGCGGCAGCGGCCGGACGGCACGGGGATTGGCTTGTTCTTGGCGAAGAAAGTAGTCGAAGGGCATGGCGGTACGATGATTTTCGAGTCGGAGCTCGGCAAGGGTAGTACTTTTGGCTTTCGGCTACCGATTGCGGAGTTAAAGTCGCCGCCAGCTCTAGACGGCAGCAAAGCATAAATGGTATACTTTTATTTATGAAGAGGAAGACGGGATTTATTATAGGCGGCGGCCTGGCGGTTATAGCAGCTGTTGTCGCTGCGGCAGCACTGGGATATATTTACGGCGGCGTAAAAACGCCAGAACAGCGCGCGCTGGTTTACTATAATGTGTGCGGAAATGATATCATTGATAAGTTTAATGGTAGTATATCTTCCCCTGATAATCTGAAGAAGATTGCTGGCGAAATAGAAAAAAAGAATCACTATGCTGATGACGCCACGTGTGTTGTTGCTTTGTATTTTTATCATACGACCGCAGATGCGAACGGTCATAGCCAGAAGACGGACGATTTATATAACAAAATAAAAAACCTGTCAGACAAAGGAATATACGCTAGCGGCAGGCTGAAGGTGCCAGTTAATGTTGAGCAGTTAAATTTGCTGCGCAGCAAGCAATCAGTTCCGGAGAATAAGCAATAATGCACGAGGGGCTGCTGCGTGGCTTGAAGTGGTGGCTTAGCTGTTTTGTTATTGTGGCAGCAGCAGGTATTGTTTGTTTGCTAAGAAATGATACATCGTATGCGGTTTATGGTTGGAATTCTGGACGTAACGATATGGAGAGGCAAGCTTGGGGCGGAGATCCGTGCGGCGATTATATTAATCACCCGTGCGCTGTCTGGTGGGCGTCTTATCATAATACGAACTATTTCAGTATGGTGGGGTCTTCGCCGACCAACCCGATCGAGATGGACTGGAATGCAACGACACTATACTTTACTATACGAGGCTCGTGGAATACCCAACGATTTCGTAATCCAATTAGGATTTACTCTCTTTTCACTTTCAACGGGCAGGGCAGGTCTGTTTGGGTAACTAATCCAGCAGGTCATATAGACGGCAATGGCAATTATTTCTTTAATAGGGGTTATTATGGCGGCGGTGGTCCTGAATATCAATGGATAAACGGTGAAAGCGAATGGGATCAATTAAATCTAGGAGCTGACGTTAACGGTGTCGCTCAACCTGGCGGCCCGTCAGAGCTGGTTACGTTTGGTGCGAAAAGCTGTCTGGCAGTCATGAGAGGTAATAAAGTATACACTTATAGCGGTTCTCATGTTAACTGCGGTACCGATAATATCTCACTGTGGGTACGCCGTAAACCGCGGCCTAGCGGCTGGAAAGTCCAAGGCGAAAGCTATATCTATAATCGTTCCGACAACAAGACTTATGCGAATTATAATAATTCTAACGCTTTTGGTACTTCTCGCCCGTACGCTGAACGCCATCTAGAAGGTAAACCTGATGTCTTTCCTGGAAAACAGGCCGAATTTATAGCGACTCTTCGGAATACCCCATATTTAAATTATCAGCATACAAATTCTAGCGTACAAGTAGTTATAGAATCGGCATATTTTAATAATCTGCACGATGTTGCTAGCTGTGCCGGTAAGGATTGGCGCCATTGCGGTGGTAGCAATAATGGACATAGAGTTCTCATTGCACGCGGAGCGGTCAGTAATATTTATAACAATAAATGCCGGTCGGCGCTTAATAACTTAGTGCAAAGTCCTAATAATACAAATACTTGGAGTGGTCGGGATGGTGACGATTGTATGAAGATTCGCGCGCCTAGCGACGGTAGTCGAGCGGGGTCTTATATATGTACGCAGATATGGTGGACGTGGCCAGATTCGGTGGTGCGTCGAGACTGGGCCTCAAGTGAACCCGCTTGCGCGAGGGTGGCTTCGGACTTTAATTTGGTGCCAGGAGTTGGTTCGGCGGGCGGATCAACGGCTATTGGTGTATTAGAACAAGGTAATGCGACAACGCTAGATAGCACTATATACAATACGGGTGGGCGTCGCGAAGCTGGCGGTAGTAGTGATGCCGATGTCTTTACGTTTGCCTTCACTGGATCGGCTGCGGAAATGTCGGATGGTCAATTGGGTGGTATATTGAATGGTATATTTAATAGAAATGACGGAGACAGGCATTATGCCGATACGACCTATGGCGCAGGCGTGAACACATGCTCTTGGCTCAACTCTCAGCCCCAGTTGTCTGGTAAAATTAGCGATTGTACGCCAACAAATAACAAGCAGAGTGCTTTTGACAGGACTGAAGTTATTGATACGTCGGCGCTTGATACGGCACGATACAAGATTGGCGATGTAATTTGCCGGGTAGCTACTGTTAATAAGTATAACTGGGATACAACGGGAGATTCTTCAAAACGCCGCGTATCGTATCCGCGTTGCTACCGTATTTCCAAGAGGCCAATGGTACAAATTTGGGGTGGCGATGTGCGTGTAGGGTCGAGCAATATCGCGAATGCTTTAATCACCCAGCAGTATAAGTCGGGTATCTATACTGGCGGCGCGCGTACGCTGACTATGAGTGGTAATACTCATTCGATCGGCAGCTGGGGTGAGTATGGCATGTTTGCGCCAGAAATTTCCTCGTATAGCCGGTCAAATGTTGTGTCGGCATCAGGAGGTGCTCTTTCTGGCATGGGTACGACATCGCAGTTGGGCATAGCGGCAGATAGCGAGTTAAATGGTCTAACATTTGCCAATAATAAGGCTAGATATGGGCAATGGGGAACTATCGGCGCGCAAAATACTGTCAAATCTAGTTATTTTGGCGCTCAGCGTCCGTTGGCGGGCGAGAATATCTCGCTTAACGGATTAGATGGCTCGTACAAATTGTCATCGTCGCGAGCAATCGTGAATTTGTCGGGCGGCACTATTGGGATGGGTAGGTCGGTTATCATTGATGCCGGTGACAAGACGGTGGTCGTAGACGGCGACATACGTTATGATACTGGTAATTTCTCTAGCGCTAGTCAATTGCCGCAGGTTGTAATTTATGCGCGCAATATCATTGTTAAGGATAGTGTGACTAATATTGATGCTTGGCTAATTGCTTCGGGTACTAATGCCGGCGTGGGCGGTGTAATCTCTACCTGCGAAGTTGACGAGAGCGGTGTTCGATCAGCATTGATCCGATCTGATTATACTAGCGGATTGAAATCGACGGTTTGTGACAAGCCGTTACAGATTAATGGGGTAGTGTCGGCACGTGTTTTGCAGCTGCGCCGTACTCACGGAGCTGACGGTTCGGCTGGCAATGAGAATGGTTATACCACGCCAGCGGAGATTATTAACGCGCGGATGGATACGTACTTGTGGGCCTATAATAGAGCTAACGCAAACAGCTCTATTTCAACCGACACCACAACCGAGCTGCCACCGCGGTATTAGTAATTGTTTATTGCGCAAATAAGGCCAATCTGTTAAGATATCTGTAAGTGCGGCCTTATCGTCTAACGGTTAGGACACCAGGTTTTCATCCTGGCAATCCGGGTTCGATTCCCGGTAAGGTCACCATATAATATAAATTTGCGCTTGTCAAGTACGTCCTAGTCTGGGCGTACTATTTTTGTGTAACACATTAGAGTATAATAGCTATCTATGAGTAATACATTTAAAAGGACTAAGATACTGGCGACTCTGGGGCCAGCTACAAATTCACCAGAGAAAATCAAACAATTAATTGAAGCTGGCGCAAATGGCTTTCGTTTGAACTTTAGCCATGGATCGTACGAAGAACGGCTCGATCAGATCAAGTGGATTCGTGATGCTAGCGCCGAAGTTGGCCGAACGGTAGCAATCTTGCAAGATTTACAAGGACCAAAAATTCGTCTCGGCGTTCTAAAGGACAATCACTTAGACGTTAAAGCTGGCGACGAGATCGTTCTCGATCATGCAATTCAAGAACACGATGGCAGTACGAATTTGCCGATTCAATACAATTTAGCTAACAAAGTCAAGGTTGGCGAGCCAGTTTACTTGTTCGACGGCAAGATTCGCGGCGAGATGATTGAGCGGGTTAGCGATACAGCAATCAAGATTCGTATTCTGAACGATGGATTTTTGATGAGCCGTAAAGGCTTGAATCTGCCAGACACCGACTTTGGCGGCGATATTTTAACGCCAAAAGATTTGGCTGACGTAGAGTTTGGCGCCGATAAAGATATTGATTTTGTAGCCCTCAGTTTTATTCAGAGCGCAGACGATATCAATAACTTGCGGCAGATTATGCTAAGCCACGGTTCGACAGCGCAGATTATTGCGAAAGTTGAGACCAAAGCAGCCATCGAGATGGAGTCGCTCAAAGAAATAGTCAAGGCTGCTGACGGCGTGATGATCGCGCGCGGCGACTTAGCGGTCGAGACTAGCCCCGAGATTGTACCGATTGTTGAGCGCGAAGCAATTCGCTTGTGCCGCAAGTACGGTAAGCTGTCGATAGTGGCAACGCAAATGTTAGCCAGTATGGTCGATAATCCAGAGCCGACTCGCGCTGAAGTTAGCGATGTAGCAACAGCAGTAATCCTTGGTGCTGATGTGGTGATGCTTTCTGATGAAACAGCTAATGGTAGTTATCCTGTCGAGGCAGTCAAAATGATGGCCAAGACGGTGCGCTACACGCAGTCGCGCTGGCCGATGAATGACATGCCGATTGAATATGGCGAGAAAAACCGCCGCCGTAATGCGATTGCTAATGCTGCGGTAGTAGTAGCTAACCAAGTAGACGCCGATGTGATTATCGCCGAAACTAAATCTGGCGCGACGGCTGCGCGGATTGCAGCTTGCCGTCCAGAGTTGCCAATCGCTGCGGTAACACCGAATAAACGTGTGGCTCAACAGTTAGCTTTGTCATACGCTACCCGCTCATATGTGCGTAAAGAGGGCGAGCATGTTGGTACAAAATTAGCCAAAGAATTGCTTGATTGGGGTACTTTCGGGCGCGATGACAAATTGACCGCGGTTGTTGTCAGCGGCCGCCAGTCGGGTGTAGCCGGCGGTACCGACACACTGCGTGTGCGTGTTGTTGAGTAAAAGCAGTAAAGTTTAAGAGACACCTCGCTTTTGGCGGGGTGTTTTCATGCAAAAAACTAGACGAGCGTTAATAACTGTAGTAAACTAGACGCAAGGGTAAACATAAGCAAGTATAAAACGTGGGCAAGAAACTTATTATTGCAAACTGGAAAATGAACCTCACTGTCAATGAGGCGAGTTTGTATGTTCATAAACTCGACAAGCTGGTTGGCAAGCTCAAAAATACTGAGGTAGTGTTGGCACCGACCATGTTAGCGCTCCAGCCGCTTAATATGCAGGTGCAACATCATCACTTTAACCTGGCAGTGCAGAACTTTTATTGGCGTGACAGTGGTGCTTACACTGGTGAAGTATCAGCGTCGCAGCTGCGTGGTATCGTACAATATGGCATAATTGGCCACAGCGAGCGCCGGCATATCTTTGCTGAGCGCAGTAAAGATATTCGCAGCAAAGTGCAAGCGGCAGTGCGTAATAATATTACGCCTGTATTGTGTATTGGTGAAACAGCCCAAGAACGAGCCAACAAGGAAACGTCTGATGTAATTCGCGATCAGTTGGTGGGAGGACTAGCTAATATCACGAGCGTTGAGGTTGGCCAGATTGTTATAGCTTATGAGCCAGTGTGGTCAATCGGTACTGGTAAGTTTGCTTCGCCGCGCGATGTTGAACGCGCCGTTAAATATATTCGTCGGCAAATTGAGCATCTTTTCGGTAAGGTTGCTGCCGAGAATGTCCGCGTACTTTACGGCGGTAGCGTTAATCTTGATAACACTATGTCGTATTTGCAAACAGCTGGTGTAAATGGTTTGCTTATCGGTGAATCAAGTTTGGATGTCTATGCTTTTGCTGGTATTATCAAAAAATGTGAAGATATGTCATCCTTACCAGTAAAGAGAGGTAAATAGCCATGACAGAATTCGACTTCGACGAGCTAGATCGTTCAATTACCGAGGCTATGTCCAAGAGCGGATTATTAAAAGAGGACGGCCAACATACTGAGGCGCCAACACCGCCGGCTGTCTCTACGCCTTCAAATCCTTCCTCTAATGCTGCGCCAGTTTCAGTTGAGCCTAATAAATTAGCTCCTGGTCCTGGTCCAATTGCGAATATGACGGCTTCACCCTCGCCGGCCGCAACGGTTGGCGTCGCTAAGCAGCCAAGTTCATCTGTATCAACAGCTAGCGTACCAGTTTTGACTACAGCTCCAGCACAGCCAGTTGTTGGAGTGTCTACCGCTCAGGTTCAGACTTTGCCAACAAACGGTGCTTCAACTTCGGCTGGTGCGTCGGTCGCTTCTCAGGCTTCTACTGTTGTTCAAAATTCAGCTCTAAATAGTTCAATACCATCGCCAGCTCCCCAGCCGTTGCCGCAAGCCGCAACACCGCCGCAGGTAGCGGCAATTGGCGGAGCTGTGCCAGTCCGATCAGGATTGCCAAAAAAAATGAAGACTAAGAGTCGCGGCCGTTTCATGGACATAGTTAGTTCGCAGCCAGGTGTCAACAAACACCCCGCCAGCAAAGTTAAGTATTCTACGATGCCGGCACAGTCGTTAAATAATGTGTCATCTAATATTTCTGGCGGCTCGTCTCAACAATTAGGGTCAACTGGCCAGCGAAGCGCTCAGCGTCTTGCTGCTAATTCTACTCAGTTTAGTTCTAACGAAAATGTAGCAGCAAATACAAATAACGTTTCTAGCGAACTGCAATCGTCTGAATCGCGAGTTTTTCACGGTAGCAGCGCATTGCCTCAAGCTTCACAGTCTAATCCTGGTTTTGAAGACAAAAATGATTATGATGAGGCAGACGACAGCAAAAACGAAAAAAGATCGTATTCTATCGGTGGTACGCACGGTAGGGATATTGCACCGTCTGCCGAGCTTGTTGAGTCGCTACAGAAAGACGCGCAAGATGCTAGTAACGAGATTGGCTTTTCGCAAGCAGAATCGCGAGCTAACGACATTCAATCAATTGAGGACGCTTCAGCCGAAAACGATGAAGATGACGCTAGAACACAAGACGCGCCAGCTCCTAAAAAACATCGGTTTATGCCAATTGGCGGCAAGCCAAAGCCTGTTGAAAAAACTCTTAACCCTCCTACTGCCGAAGCTCCTGTTGCTAATGTAGAAGATACGAGCGAGCAACCCGAGCAACTAGCTGAACCTCTGACAAATCAGACGGTAGATTCGCCTGTACAGTCCGCTACTACAGAACCAGATCCGCCTCGCGAGCAAACCATCGACGAAATTGAATCAGGCGCTATTTATGATACTTCTGAATATTACACTGAATTCAAGGATGATAAGAAACATAAGCAATCGCGCCATTCAGGCTTGAAATGGTTTTTGGTGATCATAGTATTCTTGGCTTTGGGTGCGCTGGCGGGCGCTGGCTATTTCTTCCTGACTCGCTATTAACGCGATATAATGAGTGTGATGGATATATTTGATGGTCTTAATGACGCGCAGAAAGCAGCTGTCGCTTATACGGACGGTCCGTTATTGGTTTTGGCGGGTGCTGGCAGTGGCAAAACCAAAACTTTAACTCATCGTATAGCTTATCTATTGACACACGAAAGAGTCTGGCCGAACGAAATTTTGGCGGTGACATTTACTAATAAAGCAGCTCGCGAGATGCGCGAGCGCTTGGCAGTTTTGATTGATCAGCCTAATACGCGGCAATTCATGCCGTGGATGGGCACATTTCACGGGATTTGCGTGCGAATTTTGCGGCGCGATGGGCCGGCGATTGGCGTGCCGTCGAATTTTATTATTTATGATGAAGCCGACCGTCAAGGATTGATCAAGCAGGCGATGAAGCAGCTGTCAATTGCTCCTGATAAAATCAAACCGCGTTCAGTTAGTGCGGCAATTTCTAACGCTAAAAATGATTTACTCACGCCAGATGATTATGCAGCAGCGGCGCAATATCCGAATCAGCAGCATATTGCTAAGATTTATGACATGTACGAGCAACTACGTAGCGAGGCTGGCGCCTTAGATTTCGATGACTTGTTGATCGAGACGGTGCGTTTGCTGCGCGATGCCAGTGAAATTCGCCAAAAGTATCGCCAGTATTTCAAGCATATTCTCATTGACGAGTATCAAGATACTAACGCTGCGCAGTATGCTATCGTTAAATATCTAGTCAACGATGCACGTAATATTTGCGTGGTCGGCGACGATTGGCAGTCGATTTACAGCTGGCGCGGGGCGGATTTCAAAAATATTCTTAATTTTGAACGGGACTTTCCTGGTGCAAAGGTTATCAAACTGGAACAAAACTATCGTTCAACAGGTGCTATCCTAGAGGCGGCGCAAAAGGTTATTGCCAAGAATGTTGAGCGGACTGACAAAAATCTCTGGACAGCGGCTGGCAATGGTGCGCCAGTACAAGTTCAGGCGGTACGCGATGAGTCCGAAGAAGCTTACGTGGTAGCGAACCGCATCGCGGCTCAAGTTTCGATTGGTGCTCGCCGCTACGGTGATTTTGCAGTATTGTATCGTACTAATGCGCAGAGCTTCGCTTTTGAACGTGCCTTCATGCAGCAAAGAATTCCATATCAATTGGTTGGCGGCGTGCGCTTTTATGATCGCAAGGAAATCAAGGATATTATCGCCTATTTGCGTTTATTATATCAACCGAACGACCGGATGAGCTTTAGTCGAATTGCCAATGTGCCGGCTCGCGGTATCGGCGCGACTAGTCTAGAGAAATTTTTACGATGGCAAAACGACAACAATATGGATATTATCGCTTCGCTGATAAATGTCGAGCAAACTAGCGTTTTGACGCCGCGCGCCAAAAAATCATTATTGCGTCTGGGCGAGATTCTACGCGAATTGCAGGCGCTTGTTCTTTCTGATACTAGCCCAAGTGATATCATTGAAAAGCTAATTGAAAAGATTGCTTATCGAGATTATGTCATGGATGGAACGCCGCAGGCTGAAGAGCGTGATGATAATTTGAGCGTACTCATAGCGGACGCTAAATCTTTCGCGACGTTGCCAGACTTTCTCGAAGAGGTAGCGCTAATGAGCAGCGTCGATCAGCAAAGTGATGGTGAAAAGGTCACATTAATGACCTTGCATGCCGCTAAAGGACTGGAATTTCCGGTGGTTTTCATGGTCGGCATGGAGGATGGCTTGTTTCCGAGCGAGCGAGCGCTTGAAGAGGGTCCGCGCAATCTCGAGGAGGAGCGGCGCTTGTGCTACGTGGGTATGACGCGGGCGCGCGAAGAGTTATATCTGTTGTACGCGCAGAGCCGTGCGCAATTCGGCTTGCGATCGTACAATCAGCCGTCGCGTTTTCTCGACGATATGGGTATGGGATTGTTCGCGGTTGAACCTAACACTATTGATTCGAGTCCAGTTTATAATGATTTTGACGAGCCAGTGATGAACTATGATATTGGCGATCGAGTGCGCTCGCTGCAATTTGGTGATGGCGAGATTATTGACATTGACGGCTTAGCAGTTAGCGTGAAGTTCGATAACGGTGCTGTCAAAAAGCTCAACGTTGAATACGCCCGCCTCGAGAAGCTGTAGCAAAATAACCAATCTTTTGCTATAATTATGACTACGCGCTAGTTTGCGCGCCTACGTATGAAAAATATTGCGAGAATGAAATTACGTTGGCTGATTACCGGCTCTATGCTATTAGCTTTGGCTGGATTGTCTGTTTATACGGCAATTATGCCAAAAGCGCGGGCTGACGAGCGTAGCCTAGCGGTCGGCGAGCATATTATTACCGTTCATGATGATGGTCAAAGTAAAGGATTTATTACCAAAAAACAGACCCTGCGCGAAGCTCTCGCTGAGGCAGCTATCAAACTAGACCGCAACGATCGGACCGAGCCAAATATTGATGAGCGCTTGGTAGCAAATTCATATAACGTTAATATTTATCGAGCCCGAACGGTGGTTGTCAAGGATGGCTCTCAGCTCACTAAAATTATTACATCGTACCGTACTGGAAAGCAGATAGTTAAACAAGCTGGCATTGCTGTACGCGATGAAGATATTCTAACCTTGTCGCAGTCTAATAGTCCAATGCGCGATAGCGCAGCAGAAGTATTGTCTATTAAAAGAGCAGTCTCGTTTAACTTTGATTTTTATGGTAAAAAGGCCACTTCTTACACGCAAGCTCAAACCATCGGCGAAATGCTAGCCGAGAAGCATATCAAAATGTCTGCCAATGATATTATTATTCCGAATAAAGATACAAAAATAGCTAGAGGCATGAATGTTCGCTTGTATCGTAACGGTACGCAGACAGTTACCGTTGACGAGGATATACAGTTTGAGACTGAACAGATCAAGGACATTAATCGCGATAAAGGATACAAAGAAATTCAAACCAAAGGTGTTAACGGTAAGCGTACAGTTACGTATGAGATTAACGTCCAAAACGGTATCGAGGTATCACGTCGTGAAATCAATAGTAATGTTATCCAGCAGCCAGTTAAGCAGGTAGAAATTATTGGTGCTAAAACTTCAGCTACGTTTAATGGCAGTTTCGCTGAAGCTTTGGCGCGTTTGCGTAGCTGCGAGGGTAGCTATACATCAGATACAGGTAACGGTTATTATGGTGCGTATCAATTTGATAAGAGTACATGGGGTAATTTCGGAGGCTACAATAATCCTGCTCAAGCTCCGGCTGATGTTCAAGATCAGAAAGCATGGGAGACTTATAAGAGGAGAGGTTGGCAACCTTGGCCGTCTTGTAAAATTAAAATGGGATTACAGGATATATATCGGTAGTTATTGATTGTCTGCGACGTTACTGATTGACATTCGATGCATAATTTGTTATAATATAAGAGATACAGTGGGTGATTTTGAATAAAATGAGCTTAAATCGATATTATCAACGTATTTGCTGTTGTGTTTTTGGTGCGGTCTTGGTAATCTCTAGTACTGGTATATTATCGTTTTTTGCGAATACTGCGGCGGCAGATAGTCCAGCTGCGGCTAAAGCACAACCATCTAGTCATATAGTCACCATTTACGACGGTGGTCGGGAGCAATCGATAATCACTAAGGCATCGACAGTGCAGAAAGCGCTAGAAGAATTCGGCGCAAGATTGGATAAACAGCATGATATTGTCGAACCGGGTCTGGATACACCGATTACCAACAATGGCTTCAAAATAAATATTTATCGGGCGCGGACGATAACGATAGTCGAAGGTGCTCGCCGCATGCGAGTCAATACGGCAGCGCAGACGCCAACACAGATTGCGCAAGCTGCGGGGATTGTTTTGTATCGCGAGGATAAAGTTCGATTTACGCCGCCAGAGGATGTCGCTTTGGATGGGTCGAGCTTGCTAATGAGGATTACGCGGGCAACTCGGCGTACTGTGACCGCCGAGGAAGAAATTGATTTCCCGGTTGAGCAAACACGCGACGACAGCCAGCCTCTTGGTTATCGCCAGGTAAAGCAGGCGGGAGCTAAAGGGTTGCGCAAATTGACTTATAAAGTTGAAGCGCGCGATGGTGCTGAAGTTAGTCGTCAGCAAATTTCTAGCGAAATTATCAAGCAGCCTAAAAAGCAGATCGAAGTAGTCGGCACTAAGCCGAAAAATCCATTGACTAAAGGCAAGGGCGCGCAAATATTTACCGACTCTAAAGGCGTAGCGCACCGCGAAACCTATTATGATTTACCGATGAATATTGTTGCTAACGCCTGTGGCGGCGGTGGTTATACAGTGCGGGCGGATGGCGCCAAGGTAGATAAGGACGGTTATATTTTAGTAGCGGCAAATTATGGTAATTATCCGCGCTGTTCGGTGGTGGAAACCAGCATGGGTCCTGGCAAAGTATACGATACTGGCGGCTTTGCGGCCCGGCATCCGCATGGGTTTGATCTGGCGACTGACTGGACGAACGGGGACGGACGTTAGATGGCGTCAGCGCGTGGGCCGAAAAAAGAATTAGGCCAGCACTGGCTGCGCGACCCAGAAATCTTGGCGGAGATTGCCGAGGCAGCGGAACTGAGCAAGGACGATGTGGTTTTGGAAATTGGGCCAGGGCTTGGCACTTTGACCAGCCGGTTGTTGGCGCGAGCCGGGCGGGTGGTGGCGGTAGAATTTGACAGGGATTTGGCAGGCAAGTTACCAGGACAATTTCCTGGTAAAAACCTGGAAGTAATTAACGAAGATATTTTGCAGTTTGATCTGAATCAGTTACCAGTTGGCTATAAGGTGGTCGCCAATGTACCGTACTATATCACCAGTAAAATTGTCGAAAAACTAATGACGGCGGAAAATAAGCCAAGTTTGGCGGTGCTGCTGGTACAAAAAGAAGTCGCCGAGCGGATCGCAGCGGAGCCTGGTGAGATGAGTATTTTAGCGGTTGGTGTGCAGCTGTTTGCCGAGGCGGAACTCGATATTGAGGTACCACGGCAGTTCTTCACGCCGCCGCCAAAAGTTGATTCGCAGGTGGTGGTATTGAGAACTCGCACCGAACCATTGGTCGCCCCTGAGGATCACAAAGATTTTTTCCGTGTTGTCAAAGCCGGTTTTTCTGCTAAGCGTAAGAAACTGCGCTCCAGCTTGAGCGGCGGGCTGGGCGTCAGTAAAGATAGCGCCGAACGGTTGCTGAAAAAGGCTAACATTTCGCCTGATGTCCGTGCTGAGGATTTGGCGATTGACGATTGGCAGCGACTACTGAGTGAATGGCGGGCGCGATGATTGCGGCAGATCAGCCCGTCTGCTTTCCGTCCGATCTGCTAGTTGCGGTTTCGTCGAAAAATGACGGCACCATGCTCAATCGTATTCGCGGTCGCCACGTAGCTGAGGTATTGGAGAATCGGCATCGGTTTTGCGATCAAATTGGCGTTAAGTATGACGACGTTGTTTATCACGTGATTTCATACAACCAAGCACAAACTTTTGATAATATTGCCGAAGTCACTGAAGCTGACACGGTTAAACACAACAACGAGGGGATTTTTGCTGACGCGCTATATACCGAAATGGCTGGTGTAGGATTGTTTTTGCCAGTGGCAGATTGTATCGCTACAGTCATTTATGATCCAAAGCGTCGGGCGCTGATGCTGGCGCATTTGGGTCGGCATTCGACGGTTGTGCAGTTAATGTCTCGGGC
>CAUSWA010000021.1:0-16183 GCA_963535445.1 uncultured Candidatus Saccharibacteria bacterium
ATAAACTTGAAGAAGCCAAGTCGGTTCTGAAAGGCTATGGGATTTTTGTCGAGCCGCTACAAATTAACATTGATGAAATCCAGCATCATGATCCGCTGAAAATTACCGAAGCGAAAGTTAAGTCGGCGCATGAAAAAGCGGGCCGGCCGGTTGTTGTTAATGATAGCAGCTGGGAAATTCCAGCACTCGGCGGCTTTCCGGGCGGTTATATGAAAGACGTTGTCGGCTGGTTTACGGCTGAAGATTTTTTGGCTTTGATGAAAGATAAAAATGATCGGAGAATTATATTGCATGACGTCGTGGCGTACTTTGATGGCGAGCAATTAAAGTTGTTCATATCTGATCAAACTGGCGTATTTATAAACGAGCCGCGCGGTAAAGGAACGTCAATGAATCAGGTTGTATCAATGGAGGATAGCGGCGGGTTAACAATTGCTGAAGAGTTTGCGCTCCGTCATGACGGTGCGGAGATTAACCCTTCTCATTTTCAGCATTGGCAGAAATTTGGCGAATGGCTTACTGCTCGCGACAACGATTAGCTATCGCAATGGTGTATAATTCATCGTATGAATAAGTTAAAGAAGCTGAAACTTTACTGCTTTTCGCCGCCGGTGATGCTGGCAACGCTGGCGATTGAAATTACTTTGGCAATTTATACGTTTTGGCGCTATAAGTTAAACGCTGTGACGAGGATTGTTATGGCACTGCTCATCTGTCTGGCGCTATTTCAGTGGGCTGAGTATAACGTTTGCGAAGGTACGATTTTTCTTGATAATCTAGGTTGGGCGAAGCTCGGTTATGTGGCGATTACTATGCTGCCGCCCCTGGGCATTCATTTGATTTATCAACTTTCTGGCGATAAAAGGCGCTGGATTCCGGTTCTAGGTTATATTTTGGCAGCACTATTCGTCGGTTATTTTTTATTGGAAGCCGACGGCGTAAAAGCTGGCGCTTGCTTAGGCAATTACGTAATCTTTGAAAATCGCGATGAATTTTATCCGATTTATGCGGGATACTACTATGGCTTGTTGATTATTGCTATTATATACGCTTACACCCAAAGTAAAGCTGCTACAAAAAATATTCGCCAATCTCTGTGTTCGCTAATGATTGGCTATATCTTATTTATGGTGCCGACAACATTTGTCAATATCGTAGATCCGTCGACGATTTCTGGCATTCCGTCGATTATGTGCGGTTTCGCAGTGCTGTTAGCGGCAACTTTAGCGGGCAAGGTCTTGCCAGAATACTTTGATAAATAAGGCTGCGCGATATTGACGAGTTGTAGCTAGACGTGCTATAATAGTAGATGTAATTCTATTACGCGTAATATTAACTATAGAGACTCGCGCGAATTGGCAAGTCCGGGCAACGGATACTACCAGCCGCCGAGGCTTTTAAATGGGAGCAAGAGGGCAATGAAAGCACTTTTCGGTACCAAAATTGGTATGACCCAAATCATTGGCGAGGACGGCACCACTATTCCGGTGACGCTGATCCAAGCCGGCCCGATGACTGTGACTCAGGTCAAGTCTGTCGAAACCGACGGCTACAACGCAGTCCAGGTGGCATATGGTACGGGTAAGAACCTGAGCAAGGCCGTGGCTGGACATGTCAAACCAGCCGGTGTGACCCCGAAAAAAATCGGGGAAATTCGTGTTGACGAACTTGGCGAAGTCAAGGTCGGCGACACATGGAACGTCTCGGAGTTCGAGCTCGGCGACGTTATTGATGCTACCGGCATCAGCAAGGGTAAAGGTTGGGCTGGCACCATCAAGCGGCACAACTTCAAACGCCACCGCAAAACCCACGGCGGCAAGGGTAACACTCGCAAAGTCGGTTCAATCGGCAGCATGTACCCGCAAAAAATATTCAAAGGCAAGCGTATGGCCGGACACATGGGCGCCGAACAGGTTACTGTCAAGAATCTGAAGGTCGCTTATATCTCGGTCGAGAATAACTTGATTGGTGTCAAGGGCGCAGTGCCAGGTCCCAAGAAGGGCTTAATCAAACTAGGAGGTGCTAAGTAATGGCTGAATCAACCAAGCCAGCAAAAGCAGCCTTGCCAAAAAGCGTATTCGAGGTTGATATACCGAATCACGAGCTATTAAAGCTCGCTTACAACGCGTTCCTCGCCAACAGCCGCCAGGCAAGTGCTACCACCAAAACCCGCGGCGAAGTTCGCGGCGGCGGCAAGAAACCGTGGAAACAAAAAGGAACCGGCCGGGCACGTTTTGGCTCGACCCGCAACCCAATCTGGCGTCACGGCGGTATCGTTTTCGGGCCGCGCGGCAACGAAAACTACAGCAAAAAACTGTCCAAGACTAGCAAGCACGTCGCCTTGCGCCAAGCTTTGACACTCGCCAACCAAGACAAAAAAATCTTGGTCAGCGATATCAAAACTACTGGCAAAACCGCTGAAGTCGCTAAATTCCTCGCCGCCAAGAAATGCAGCGAGAAAGACCGCGTTCTACTCGTCGTCGACGAAAAGACTCCAGAACTGATGCGCGCTACAAATAACTTAGCCAATGCCCTCTTGGTGCGCGCGCAATACCTCAGCGTTTACTACATTTTGAACGCCGACAAAATCGTTATCACGCCAGCCGCCGTCAAGGCAGTTGAGTCGTGGCTAGCAAAGGAGGCGAAGTAATGAAACTTGTATTAGTTACTCCACGCGTTAGCGAGAAAGCTTACCGGCTAGTCACCAACGAAAATACTTACATTTTCGATGTGCCGATGAGCGCTAATAAAAACGAAATCAAAGCAGCCGTCGAAGCGCAATTCGAAGGCGTCAAAGTCGCCAAAGTAACGACGCTCGTTCAAAGCGGCAAAGCTGTTCGCTTCTCGCGCGGCAAAAACCGCTACCCTGGCACCACCCATCGCCAGGACAGCAAGAAAGCTTACGTTCGCCTGAGCGAAGGTAAAATCAAAGTCTTCGAACAAGAAGAAGTCAAGGAGGACAAGAAGTAATGGCTGTCAAGCAATACAACCCGACCACTCCTGCCCGTCGCGGTATGACTTCGCAGGATCTCAGCGAGGTAACAACCCGCAAACCGCTCAAAAGCTTAGTCAAAGCTGGCAAGCAAAAAGCTGGCCGCAACAATACAGGCAAAATCACCGTGCGTCATCGCGGCGGCGGCGTCAAGCGGCATTATCGCTTGGTCAACCACGCGATGCCAGCCAACATGACTTTGACTGTCGAGGAAATTGAATACGATCCAGGCCGCAGCGCTCGCATCGCCCGCGTCAAGGATCAGCACGGCTTATACCACTACATTCTGGCAGATACCGCCATGACTAAAGGCGCAGTCATCAAAACTGGCGCTGCCGCTCCTGTCGAGGCTAGCAACCGCATGCCGCTAGCTAGTATTCCAGTTGGTACGCAGATTTACGCTATCGAGATTAATCCAGGCCGCGGCGCTCAAATGGTTCGTTCAGCTGGTACCAAAGCTCAATTGATGGCCAAAGAAGGCAACTATGCTATGGTGCGTATGCCGTCAGGCGAAGTTCGCAGGTTCCGCTTGGAATGCGAGGCTAGCCTCGGCGTAGTCGGCAATGTCCAGCACCAGAATGTCAAACTCGGTTCGGCTGGCCGCCGCCGCCGCATGGGTTGGCGCCCAAGCGTTCATGGTAAAGCTATGAACCCGGCTGATCACCCAATGGGTGGTGGTGAAGGCAAGACTGGCCCTGGTCGCATCCCGAAGACGCCGTGGGGCAAGCCAGCAATTGGCTTCAAGACCCGCCGCCGCAAATCAACTAATAAGATGATTGTCCGCAGTCGTCACGAAGCTAAGAGGAAGAGGTAATTATGAGTCGTTCACTCAAAAAAGGCCCATTCGTCGACGCGAAGCTTGCCAAAAAAGTGGCAGCGCTGAAAGTTGGCGACCGCACCGTGATAAAGACCTGGGCACGCAGCAGTACGATCACGCCAGAAATGGTCGGGTTCACCTTTGCGGTGCACAATGGTCGGGTGCATGTGCCGGTGCTTATTACAGAAAACATGGTTGGACATAAACTCGGCGAGTTTAGCCCGACCCGCAAGTTCCGCAAGCACGGTGGAAAGGATAAGAAATAATGGCCGAAGCAACTATTCACACAGTTCGCGCGATGATCAAAGGTATCGACCAGGCACCGCGCAAAGTCAGTCTAGTCGCCGCCTTGGTGCGCGGCCGCAGCGTTGCCGACGCCGAAGTTATCCTTGACCACACGCCGAAGCGTGCTGCTCTGGCTGTCAAGAAAGCCATCAAAAGCGCCGCTGCTAACGCCGTCGAGAATCATGGTTTAGACGCTAAAAGCTTAGAGATTACCACTCTTAGCGTTACTGCTGGTTCGCGTATGCGCCGCTACAAACCAGCTTCGCGCGGACGTGCCTTGCCGTTCGAGAAAAAATCGAGCCACATTCTGGTCGAGGTCTCGGGCGTCGAGAAAGTTATCAAGAAACCTGCCAAGAAGACTGAAGCAAAAGCTGTTAAGCCAGCAGAAAAAGAGGAGAAGAAATAAATGGGACAGAAAGTTAACCCGTTGAGCTTCCGCCTCCAAACCAGCAAAGCTTGGAACTCGCGCTGGTTCGCCAGCAAGAAAGACTTTGCGGTTTGGCTAGCCGAAGACGGCAAGATTCGCGACTTGATAGAGAAGAAATTCTCGTCGCGCCCGACAATCGCTAAAGTCGAAATCGAGCGTAGCGCCAACCTTGTCACCATCACTATCTACACCGCCAAAGCTGGTGTAGTGATTGGCCGTGGCGGCGCCGGCATCGCCGAGCTCAAGAAGGAAATCGAAAAAATCGTCAGCTTGCCGATTCGTATCAATGTCGAAGAAGTACGCCGGCCAGAATTAAACGCTAAGCTCGTCGCCGAAAACATCGCGCATCAGCTAGAACGCCGCGCTAATTTCCGCCGTGCTGTTAAGATGGCGATTCAAAGCAGCCGCAACGCTGGCGCCAAAGGTATCCGTATCGAGGTCGCAGGACGGCTTAACGGCGCCGAGATGAGCCGCCGCGAAAAGTTTATCGAAGGTTCAGTGCCACTGCATACGCTGCGCGCCGACGTTGATTTTCACGTCGCTCGCGCTCAAGGCCCGAACGGTACTGGTATCGTTGGTGTCAAAGTATGGATTTACAAAGGTGAAAGGAGCTTGAAGTAATGTTATTACCAAAAAAAGTTGCTCACCGCAAAGTCCGCATCGGCAAAAACCGCGGTAACGCTACGCGCTGCAACTATGTCGCGTTTGGCGACTACGGTTTGCAGAGTCTTGACAACGAACGTATTACCAGCCGCCAGATCGAGGCGGCTCGCCAGGCGATGACTCGCTACATCAAGCGCGGCGGTAAGATTTGGATTCGCATCTTTCCGCACACACCAGTCACCAAAAAAGCTTTGGGCTTGAAAATGGGCGGCGGTAAAGGCAACCCTGAATACTACGTCGCCAAGGTCAAAACTGGCACGGTTATGTTCGAAATGAAAGGCGTTAGCGAAGAAACCGCTCGTGAAGCTATGCGCCTCGCCGGCCACAAATTGCCAGTCCGCGTCCGATTTGTTAAGAAGGAGGAAGCATAATGGCTGAAACCAAGAAAACCGCCAAGACCGCCAGTGTCGTCAAATCAATCGACAAACTGCGCGCTGAATTAGCCGCCAAGCGCCAGGAATTGCTCGACAGCTGCCGCAGCCACAAAGCCGGCGAGCTCGTCAATCCGCGCGCCCTAGGCCAGATTCGCAAAGAAATCGCGCGTCTGCTCACCGCGATCCGTGCGCAAGAGTTAGCAGCAGAACAGGAGAATAAGTAATGGCAAAGACATTGACAGGCGTCGTGACGTCAGACGCCGCCGACAAGACGATTACCGTTACCGTGACATCTCGCGAAACGCACCCGATTTACAAGAAACAGTACACTGTGACTCGTAAATACGCCGCGCACGATGAGAAGAACGATGCTCGCAAGGGCGATACGGTACGTATCATCGAGACTCGTCCGATTAGCCGCCGCAAGAGCTTCAAGCTCGACGAAATCGTCAAGCGCTCGGTCGGCTCAGTCGAGCTCAAAAGCGACGTCAACAGCGAAGTTAACGACAAGGTCGACTACGATCACGACACCGAGGAGGAAAAATAATGATTCAGCAAGAATCTCGCCTCAAAGTCGCTGATAACAGCGGCGCCAAAGAAGTATTGTGTATCCGCGTTCTCGGCGGTACTCGCCGCCGCTATGCTCGCGTTGGCGATGTGATCGTCTGTTCAGTCAAAGATGCCAGCCCAACCGGCAACGTCAAGAAGAAATCTGTCGTCAAGGCTGTGGTGGTTCGTACCCGCGACCAAATCCGCCGCAAAGACGGCTCGACCATTTGCTTTGACGACAACGCCGTGGTGATTATCAACGATGACAAGCAGCCAAAGGCCACCCGCGTCTTCGGCCCAGTGCCGCGCGAACTACGCGACATGGGCTACATGAAGATCGTCAGCCTGGCTCCGGAGGTACTCTAATGACTCAGCGTATTCACAAAGACGATACTGTCAAAATCATCGCTGGCGCCAACAAAGGCACCACTGGTAAAGTATTAGCCGTCTTGCCGCAGCAAAATGCAGCGCTAGTTGAAGGCGTCGGCGTCAAGACTCGCCACATCCGCCCGAACCAGCTCAATCCGCGCGGCGGCAAAAAGGATATTCAAGTACCAGTTGATTTGAGCAAACTGGCGCTCGTCGTCGACGAAAAATCTGCTCAAACTAGCCGTGTTGGCTACTCAACCAAAGACGGCGCTAAAGTTCGCGTCGCCCGCCAACTTAACAATAAGGAGATCAAATAATGGCAGAAGCTAAACAATCAGCCGTTTACACTCCTCGCCTGAAAGCCTTGTACAACGAAACGTACCTCAAGGAACTACAGGCCGAATTGAATCTCGACAATGTGAACCAGGTTCCTAGCCTCGAGAAAATCGTCGTGAGTGTCGGTACCGGCAAAAGTAAAGACGACAAGCGCATGCTTGCCGCCGTCAAAAATACCTTAACGCGCATCACCGGTCAAGCGCCAGTCGAACGCCTAGCCAAAAAATCAATTGCTACGTTCAAGATTCGCAAAGGCATGGGCTCGCCAATCGGCGTGATGGTAACTTTGCGCGGTGTTCGCATGTACGAGTTTCTTGACCGCCTAGTCAACGTTAGCTTGCCGCGTGTTCGCGACTTTCACGGCGTCGGCAGCAAATTCGACAAAAGCGGCAACTACAACCTTGGCATCACCGACCAGTCGATCTTTCCAGAATTGACATTTGAAGAAACTCAGTTAGTACACGGCCTGCAAGTAACGTTCGTAATCAAAAACGGTAGCAAGGAAAATTCGCGCGCATTGCTCGAGAAATTTGGCCTACCATTTGAAAAGGAGGACAAATAATGGCGAAAAAATCTATGATCGCCCGCGACAAAAAACGCTTGAAACTGATCAAGAAGTTTGCCGCTAAACGCGCCGCTCTGAAAGCTACCGACCCTGATGCTTTACAGAAATTACCGCGCAACTCTAGCCCAACCCGGCGCAAATTTCGCGATATGTCCGATGGCCGTCCGCGCGGCTATATGCGTCGCTTCGGCATGAGCCGCATTCGCTTCCGTGAAGAAGCCAGCAAAGGTAATATCCCAGGCATCACAAAGAGTAGTTGGTAAAGGAAAGGAGAAAAAGATATGAGTTTACAATCTACTGACCCAATCGCGGATCTCCTGACCCGCATCCGCAATGCCGCACTAGTCGGTAAAACTGAAGTGCGCGTACCTACTAGCAAGCTCAAGAAAATCGTCGCCGAGCAATTGGTCAAGAATCACTACTTGGCCGATGTCAAGCTCGAGGACGGCAAGCCGCGCGGTACGCTCGTCATCACCATCAATAACAATGGCGAGAACGCAGCTTTTACCGAGCTAGCGCGCGTCTCTAAACCAGGTCGCCGCGTCTACGTTTCTAGCGCTGACATTCCGAAGGTCAAGCAAGGCCGCGGCATCGTCCTAGTCAGCACCAGCAAAGGTGTCATGACCGGTGCCGAGGCTGTCAAGAGTAAGCTTGGCGGCGAAGTATTGCTGAAGGTTTACTAGCCACAACCCTAAATATAAAACGAGCATCCTTATCATGGATGCTCGTTTTATATTACGTAATAACACGCAGATCTTAACTCTAATGATGAAATCATTATATAATGAGTATATGGTTGATCTTAAAAAAATATCTTACGAAACAGGTAGCAGAGAGTTATTTCGTAATGTGAGTTTTACTATCAACGCAGGCGACAAAATTGGATTAGTTGGTCCAAATGGAGTAGGTAAAACTACTTTACTAAAAATCATTAATGGAGATCTTAAGCCTACCTTCGGTAATGTTATTTTGAGTGGCGAGAAAATTGGAATTTTGCCGCAAAACCTAAACGAATGGCTCGACAAAACAGTCTATAACTTTATAGAAGAAGTAACTGGTGTTAAATCGGCCAGAGAAGAGTTTAACACTCAATGCGAGCGACTAGCACAAGATGCTAGCGAAAAAACGTTACTAATCTATAGCGAGGCCTTAGAGCTATATGAAAAATTTGAAGTAGCAAATTTCGACACAACAATCAAAAAAGCCTTGTCGCGAGCCACTTTGGGTGATATTAATCCAGGCAGACGTCTTGATACGTTTTCTGGCGGACAACGTACTCGGATAGCTTTAGCGGCAATTTTTGCATCCCGCTATGATCTGATTTTACTTGACGAGCCAACAAATAATCTTGATGATAACGGAGTGGCCCTACTCGAAGACTTTATTAGCAACTCACCAGTTTCATTTCTGATCGTATCGCATGATCGGCGGTTTTTAAGAAACGCTACAGAACAAATCATAGAGCTAGTTGGCAACAAAGGCATAAATAAATATAACCTTGGCTATGACGAATATATTAAAGCAAGAGCCAAAGATCGTCAGGCAATGATTAATCGCTATGAGCAATACGAGAAAGAAAAAAGACGCCTGCGCCGTATTACACGAGAAGCGAAAATTCGTGCAAATTCGGCTGGATCTAGCCGCAAGAAGTCTGATGGAGATAAATTGAATGATCATTTTCGCAAAGAGCGAGCATCTTCCAGTTTAGCGAGTGCGGCTAGCAGCCTCGAATCTCGTCTTCAGCGACTAGCTGAGCCCGAGAGGATAGAGGACGAAATTGCTATTAAATTTGCTTTTGATGAAGTTTCGTCTAAAAAATCCTGTCTCATTTCCGTGCATTCTTTGAGTATTTCGCATGATGGCGAAAAGGTAATTGGCCCGGTTACCTTTACTGTGCGTCCCGGAGACAAAATACTGATTCAAGGACAGAATGGTTCAGGCAAGTCATCACTGCTTAATTTGATAATGGGTGATTGTATACCCTCACATCATTCCGGGGAAGTAAACAAGAGTGAGGACGCAAGAATAATCTACATTAATCAATCGCAGACATTACCGCTTGAAAATAGCTCGCCTTTAGACAACCTGCAACATTTATCACCAGAACTTGAATTGCATGATGCAATCAACACTTTGATTCGTTTTGGTTTAGATAAACGAACAATCTCTTCGACAAGAGCGGCTAATCTAAGTGGTGGCGAACGAGCTAAAATTCTATTAGCAGCAATGTCAACAAGTTCACCTAATCTTGTTGTCCTTGATGAACCAACCAATAATCTTGACATTCCTACAATTGAAGCGCTCGAGCTAGCGCTAAATCGATATAGAGGAGGTGTGATAGTAGTATCTCACGATCGAGACTTTGTTGAAAACATTGGAACAACAAAGAAAATTAAAATATAAAATATAAAAAGCCTTGACAGAACCGCTTTTTTTGCTAATACCTAAACAACAGAGGAAGTTCCTCTGTAAGACTACCCGTCTTCGTCATGAAAGGAAAGACATGGGTGGAATCAACTGCCCTCCTACCTTCAGGGAGGGCGAGCGCGAGGAGATCTCCAAGGAGCTCCTCGCTACCTACACCGATAGGCTGGCGCGCTACTGCCACGCCCTGTTCAGCGGATCGGCTAGCTTCTTCGCTGCCAACGTGGCAATCGAGAAGGCCGTGCTGAGCGGGACCGGCAAGGTCTCCAAGGTCTCCGACGCTATCGAGAAGCTCGAGGCTTCGGAGAACATGCTCGGTGAGGCCATGACCAATCTGGGCAGTGTGGCTTCCATGTGGGCGATGATCTCTGACAAGAGCGTCTCCTTCAAGGACCAGCAGGAGCTCCTGGTTATCGCCACGAACAGGGTGCAGATCGCCAAGATGGAGCTCATGGCCATGAGCGTCAAGGGATCGTTGCAGCAGTCTCTGTGGCGTAACTCGGCGCTGACCGAGAGCTTCACCAAGGCGCTGCTGGCTATCAACGCGACCACCGCCTGGCAGTCTGGGTTCGCCCGAACCTTTGCGTCGGTCGGTATCACGGCCTAGTAAGGCCAACGCGACCTCGGCGAGATATATCTTCTCGCCGAGGTCGCCACTCAACTATGTACGATATTATTCAAACACCTTTTTCTGGTATAAAAACACTTCGTTTATCAGAGAGCGATACGTTTCGTCCTTGCTCAACGGGCACAGATCTAGAAGAGATGCAACTACACACCGAAATGGAACGCTATGAGAACAGAACTCTGTCTAAGTTGCGTGATATGGGGATAGCGGCTATAGCCTCCGCAGCTCACATAGAACAGACAAAAGCTAAAGAAAATGCTATAACAGAAGCAGTTGAAAGGGTGTCTTTAGCGTCTTGGTGGACATATAGAAGACAGCCTGTTTATATACTTACTACCTCAGAATCTAAACAGCTTCTGGAAAATGTCGGTATTGATACTCCTAGAGATTTTTCTTTTTCAATTGGTTTAGCACCGTCTAGCTCCTCAGAAAAAACGGTAGCATATTCAATACTTTCTAATACAGCTAGTTATCCTTTCGCAGTACTCGGCGGCGGATGTGACACTGATGAATATGTCGCTATAGAAAAAGCTGCAATTGAATCAGTACAATCATGGGTTGGGTCTGTATGGATGAGTGAGCACAGAGAACCAATCTATTGGGATGTTCACGAACTACTCAATAGAGCAAATTCAATTAGCACAAAGCCTTGCATCACCACTAGCCGCCTACTAGATAAGATTGATATTGATTGTAATAAAGATGAGTTTGCCTATTGTGCAATTGCAACAAGCTCACTTATAACATCAATACGAAGCTATGAATTAGCAAAACTAGACCGTCAACCAGGTGAGTATCCTATGGTTTTTACTGAACATAATTTTTAGATTGCATTCTACTGATTATTGAGACATGAAAAAGTGATAACACACAGAAAACTTTCAAGAGCGTTTTTATTTATTAACTCCTATCTGTTCTGATAGATTTTACCAGCGCGGCGGGCCAGATGCCATTGCAACAGGGCGGCAATTACCACCACGCCAGCCACCGGACCAATCATTGCTAAAGTCGGTATCGTGAAGTCAAAGAATCGGCGTAACAGCGGTACAGCAAAGCTAGTCGACGCTACCAGCAGCGCTGCCGCTATATACAACATTCGCGCTGTCTTGGCGCGCCGATCCAGCACCACGCCCAACATCGGCCCCACCAAAAATACCAAATATACGCCAAAAAATGTTGCTACTAGCACCGTCATCGTCGATACCGTATCCTGGTCGTGCGGCTGCATAGTGCGCAGCATCAAGTACGTTATCGATACCGCCACACCCGACACGAGCGCAATTGGCGTCACCGCGCCCAGCGTATCGCGCCAAAAATTGTGCGGGTTAATTCGATGATGCGACCGCGGCGGGAAGAGCGTCCACATAATCGTCGGCATCGTCACCAAGAAAATATTCAAAAAAGTAATGTGGCGCGGCGCATACGGATGTATCACGCCCAGCACCAGCGTTACCGCCAGCAGCACCAAACCGTAAATAATTTTATGAAAGAACAGGGTTGCGATCACCTCAATAGCTTGCATAATTTGATTCCCCAAACGCATACCCAGCGGCAATGAATTAAACGAATTATTAAGCAAAATAATATCCGCTACCCGCCGGCTAGCTGGCGCCCCGGCATACATGGCTACGCCAAGGTCGGCTTTCTTGAGCGCTAGAGCGTCATTGACACCATCGCCAACCATGCCAGTAAATTGATGGTTTTGCTGCGAGAAGTGGGCGATTAGATGTTCCTTTTGCTCGGGTAACACTCGCGCAAAAATCGTATGCTGATCGGCAGCTACAGCAAATGCCGGCTCATCAAGCTCTGCCAGCTCGGTGCCAGTAATTGCCGTGTCAGGATTATTGATGCCAGCAGCGCGCGCCACATACTGAACCGTCCGCGGATTATCGCCGCTGATAACGCGAATATTCACGCCTTGGCGCTGCAAAAACGCTACCGTATCGACGACGCCATCGCGCAGCAAATTACGCAGCAAAACTACCGCCAACGGCCGGCCGCTGCCTGGCTTTAGAGACTTCAGCGGCGTATTATTATCATCAAACTCCGCCAGCAACAATACGCGCAGACCATCGTCTGTCCACTTCTCAATCTGTTGCTGTTCGGCTGTCGATAGCGGCGCCATCCGCGCCACATATTCTGGTGCACCCATGATAAGCGTTCGGACTCGGCCATCGACTCGCGCCCTAACGCCAGCAAATTTACGCGCCGAAGAAAACGCTAATATATCATCTACGGTATATTCATAAGGTAAATCAAGTGCAGTAATGATTGCTTGTCCAGTAGCGTTACCGCCGCTAGTCTCGTGCGCTACCATCGCCGCCAACTGCTTGACTGGCTCATTGCCACTGCCAAAGGGTTCGACGCGCTCTAAAGTAATCTCATCGCTAGTCAGCGTGCCCGTTTTGTCAGTACATAATATATTAAGTAGTGCCATCGCCTCAATTGCCGACAATTTTTGCGGCAGGACCTTGGCCTGAGCCAATTTTAGCGAGCCAAACGCCAGCAGCAGCGAACTGGCCAGCAGCAACCCCTCTGGCACGATAGTGATAGCACTGGTGATAATCGTTTTGAGAATTCGCACCGACTCGAAGCCAGCAATACGGTAGCGTGCGAAAACCAGAAGCGACAATACGATCGCACAATATGTCAAGAAAGTAATCGCGTTCTGAATCGCTTGCTGTAGCGGCGTCAAGCGCGGCGTATACTGCTTGAGCGTAGCACTGATTGCACCCGCCTTAGTGGCATCGCCGACTGCCGTTACTCGCACTCGCGCACTACCCGCTATCACCGTCGTCGCTGCGTAAACTTCATCATGTTTCTTCTTATCAATTGAAGCTGATTCACCCGTCAGCATACTCTCGTTAACCTCTAATCCGCGCGCCGATAGAACTACACCGTCCGCTGGCAATTCGTCGCCAGCCTCGAGCAAAATCTCGTCTCCAATCTGCAAGGCATCATACATCACTTCTACAACTTCATCGCCGCGTACTAATCGTGCTCGCGGCGCGCTCATTAACTCCAGTTGTTTTAGAGCATACTTGGCGCGAACTTCCTGAACAACACCAATTACTGTATTGACAGCAATAACTACCGATATAAACCAGGCGTCGCGCCGCTCGCCAGCATACAATAGCGCTAGCGCCAGCAAAAAAATCGCAATGACAATTGGCGACATCAAATTACGGCGAACAATCTCTAAATAATCCCGCATTTAACTCGTTCGGAGCCTCCGATAAACAAACTTCGCCGCCGGCCGCCAGCCAGAGCTTGCATCATGATCAGCGCAATAAATAGTGCCGTTTTTGACTTCCTCAACCAAGAAAAGCGCCGGACAATACGGCACCAGAGTTCGATAGAAACGCAAGTCGTCCTGGCTGATATCGCGCCGGCCTGGATAGACCTTGACGAACATATCGCGCGCAATTTCCTCGAAATATTGCGGCTGGCCTTTCGGCGGGAAAAATATCTCGGGCCGCACACCCATACGCACCGCCATCTTGCGAATATCGCCCAGCGTCAATTGTGAGGAGCCTTCGATGTAGCAATATAACTGCTTCTTGGCCGAGAGAAAAAAAGTTGCCAAAGCAGCTTGTCCGCAATCAATCCGCCGCGCCACTACCGTACTCACCTCTAAGGACACGCCAAAGCGGTCTTTGGCTATTTGCTCGATTGCAGCATCGTCAAAGAAATCATTATTCACAATCAAATTATACCATAGAACATTAGGGCATTTACCGAGCTTTGCGCTACAATGAGATAGATGGAAAAGTTCAAAACTCGCTACAATAAGCTTAATTCTGCTCAAAAAGAGGCCGTTGATACTATCGACGGGCCGCTGCTGGTCGTCGCCGGCCCAGGTACTGGCAAAACTGAGCTACTCAGCATGCGCGCTGCCAATATTCTGCGCGCCACCGACACACTGCCCGAAAATATCCTCTGCCTAACTTTTACCGATAGCGGCGCTAACGCTATGCGGGCGCGTCTAGCATCAATCATTGGTACCGATGCTTACAAAGTAGCAATCCAAACTTTTCACAGTTTCGGCACCGAAATAATCAATCATCATAGTGAGTATTTTTATCGCGGCGCTGATTTTTCGCCAGCCGACGAAGTGGCGACCTACTCGATTCTAACTGATATTTTCGAGGAGCTCGATTACAATAATCCGCTAGCCAGCAAAATGAACGGCGATTTCACACACCTGCGCGACACGGCGCAAGTAATCAGCGAGTTAAAGCAAGCCGGCCTGTCTAGCAGCGAGCTGCTGCAAATCATTGATAGCAACGAAAAGCTACTTGACGCTGTTGAGCCAGAGCTCGCAGCTATTTTCGCTAATCGCATCAGCAAAACCACTATCGCCCTGCTGCCGCCAATCGCCAACAAAATCGCCGAATTGCCAGCGCCGCAACTGCCGCCAGCTATTGCGCCGCTAGCTGACGCTTTGGCATTAAGTATGGCGCGCGCTTTCGACGAAGCAGTCGCCAGCGGCAAAACTACGCCGATCACAGCCTGGCGCAACACCTGGCTCGAAAAGGACGCTCGCGGCGAGTTTGTCTTCAGAGACCGCAAACGCCACGCGAAATTACACGCCGTCGCGCCGATTTATGATCAATATCTCGCCGAAATGCGCCAAGCCGAGCTATTCGACTACGACGACATGATTCTGAACGTCGTGCAAGCGATTGAGCAGTATCCAGACCTGCGCTCCAATCTGCAAGAACGCTATCAATACATCATGGTCGACGAATTTCAAGACACCAACCTAGCACAACTGCGTATTCTCTTCAATCTGACAGACACGCCGCACGGCGATGCGCCAAACATCATGGCGGTAGGCGACGATGATCAAGCAATCTACAGTTTTCAAGGCGCCGATGTCGGCAACATCCATCGTTTCCGCAAGCGCTACCCAGATCACGCTAGCGTCGTTTTGACCGACAACTACCGCTCGTCGCAAACCATTCTCGACCGCGCCCGTGAAATTATTACTCAGGCTAGCGGCCGACTAGAAACATCTATGGATATAAATAAGCAGTTACAGGCGCACACTAACGACGCTAACAGCCAAGTTACGCTATCCGCGCTGCCAAGCCGCCAGGAGGAATTCGCCTGGATCGCCGAGTCCATTCAAAAAAATATCACAGATGGTATAAAGCCGTCAGAAATTGCCGTTATTGCCCGGCGCCATAGCTATTTGATTGCGCTGCTACCGTATCTGAATCACGCTGGTATTGCTGTTAATTACGAGCGCCGCGATAATGTTCTCGACGATGAGCGCGTCCAGCTGCTAGAGCTAATGGCCCGTATCTGCGTTGACATTGCAGCAGGCGAGCACGACGAAGCCAACAGCCTGCTGCCCGAGCTGGTAGCTCAGCCAATGTTCGACTTTGACAGCGAGGCCATTTGGCGGCTAAGTTTGCAAGCCTACCGCAACCGCACCAACTGGCTTGAGGCGATGCTGGCGTCGCCGACTTTTCAACCGCTAGCCAAGTGGCTGCTCGACCGTGCCAAGGCTAGCCTGACCGAGCCGCTCGAAACTTTCCTAGACACGCTCATCGGCGTGCCGCAAAACTACACAGCCAACGACGACACCGACGACGATAATGATGATAGCGACGCCGCGCGCAAACCAACCAAACCGCACCGCAACGCCTTCACTTCGCCATTCTACCAATATTATTTTAACAGCGATATTCTTGGCAGTTCACCCGATACTTACCTAACTGCCTTGGAAGCGCTGCAAACCTTGCG
>CAUSWA010000022.1:0-13676 GCA_963535445.1 uncultured Candidatus Saccharibacteria bacterium
ACGCAGACAAATAAATCGTCGCTCATCACACCTACAACCGAGCCAGACGTTCCGTCGCGCACTTTCACCGAGCCGATCAAGCCGTCGCGCGACCCGTTCAACCGATAGTATTTATGATTTAGAGTCAAATAAAACACCCGAGACTAATGAAGAAAACCGGGTGTTTTATTTGGGGCGAAAGATGGGATTCGAACCCACGGCCTCCGGAGCCACAATCCAGCGCTCTAACCAACTGAGCTACTTCCGCCATATAGCTAATCCGAAATGTACTAGCGAAAACTTGTCAGTTGGTTAGAGCGAGCGCTATTTTCTACGCTCAAGGCTGTCCAACTGAGCTACTTCCGCCATAATGAATACTATGAAACGTACTAGCAGAATCTTATCAGTTGGTTAGAGCGAGCGCTATTTTCAACGCTCACGGCTGTCCAACTGAACTACTTCCGCCATATTACCCCTTTCTCGGGGCATTTATTACTATAGCAGACAGGCGCTTGATTGTCACTATTCCCAAACGGTTTCGATATCTGCACCTAGCGAGTTCAGGCGGTTAGCAATATCTTCGTAGCCGCGATTGATATTGTAAACATCGCGCAGTACCGATTTGCCAGGCGCCGCCAGCATCGCTAGCAAAATCACCACGCTCGGACGCAGTGCGGCTGGCGCTGTGATATCAGCCGGCTTCCAGCGAGTCGGGCCAGAGATATAAACCCGGTGCGGATCGACCATATTTACTTGAGCATTCATTTTAGTCAGTTCAGTAAAGTAGATTGCTCGATTTTCGTAGCTCCAATCGTGAATCAGCGTGCGGCCCTTGGCTACCGTGGCGCATAATCCTAAGAACGGTAGATTATCCATGTTGATACCCGGAAACGGCAGAGCATGAATTTTATCTTTTGGAGCATGCAATTCGGATTTTTTGAGCACGATATCAACTAGACGAGTGCAACCATTGCGCGCCATGTACTCTTCGGAAATATCGTACTGCAGACCCATACCCGCCAAAGTCGCTAGTTCTAGCTCCATAAATTCAATTGGCACGCGCCTGATAGTAATTTCTGAACCAGTCACGACACCAGCCGCCACGAAACTCATCGCTTCAATTGGGTCTTCGCTTGGGAAGTATTCGACGTCGCAGTCAATTGATTTTTTGCCAGTAATCTTGAGAACAGTGGTACCGATACCCTCTATTTTGACACCTAACTTTTCTAGAAAGAAACAAACATCTTGCACCATATAGTTCGGGCTAGCATTGCGAATAATAGTCGTACCATCATAAAGCGCTGCCGCCATAACAACATTCTCGGTAACTGTATCGCCGCGTTCAGTTAAAATAATCGCCCGGTCGACACGCTGCGGTTTAGCCGTGGCAATATAGTTGTCATTGGCTGCTTCGACGCTCAAACCAAACGGTGCTAGACCCGCCATATGCGGTTCAACCGTCCGCGTGCCTAGGCTGCAACCGCCAGCAAACGGTATATTGAACGTCTCGTATTGGTGCAATAGCGGACCCAAAAACATAATGATACTGCGCGTTCGCTTAGCAGCCTCGACATCCATACTATCAAGTTGCAACACTTTCGGCGGATCAATCTCGAGGTCGTGCTCGCTAATCCAGCGGCATCGCACGCCTATGCTTTCCAGAACCTCAATAATTCGATTAACTTCCTCAATCCGTGCTACCCGGCGCAGCGTCGTTTTGCCTTTGTTGAGTAGACTAGCACACAGCAATCCAACAGCAGCATTCTTACTAGTTTTGATTTCAATTTCACCATGTAGCTCCCGGCCGCCGTTGATACGAAAGTTAGTTTTGCCCGAGCTATTAATCCGTACTATTTCGCTTGACAACACCTCGCCGATACGCGCGATCATTTCGAGACTGATATTCTGCTTGCCGTTCTCAATTCGGTTAATTGCCGACTGGCTAGTGCCAAGCTCCTCTGCCAGTTCGTTTTGAGTCATATTGCGTGCTTGGCGCGTTTCTTGGATGAGCGCGCCAATATTTTTGAGATACTTCGCCGTTTTCATGTCACCATAATATACCTGATATGATATATTGTCAAGAAATTCAATCGCAACCAACTCTATTTCAAAACGTTACAGTAAATGATTATAAGTGCTAAAATATAGATAAGAAAAAGGAGGATAATCATGACAGACACCGAAGTTGCCGCTTGCATCGCTGGCGAAGAAGAACGCCAACGCGACGGTTTGGAATTGATACCAAGTGAAAATTACGTTAGCAAAAACGTTCGCGAAGCGCTTGGTAGCGTTTTTACCAATAAATACTCTGAAGGCTATCCTGGGAAGCGCTATTACGGTGGCCAAGAATTCACTGACCGCGTCGAGCAATTAGCTATTGACCGCGCCAAGAAATTATTCCGCGCCGACCACGCCAACGTTCAGCCACACAGTGGTGCGCCAGCTAATGAAGCAGTCTACAGTGCTTGGTGCCAGCCGGGCGATACCATTCTAGCGATGGACTTGAGCCACGGCGGACACCTGACTCACGGCTCGCCTGTCACCCGCAGCGCTCACTTATACAACTTCGTTCCGTACAAAATGAAAAATATCGAAACCGGCGAGATTGATTACGAAGAGATCCGCCGCTTAGCACATGAGCATCAGCCGCGGATTATTTTGGCTGGTTTCAGCGCCTACCCGCGCGAACTGGATTGGGCTAAATTTGCCGAAATCGGCCGCGAAATCGACGGCTGCCTGCTAATGGCCGACGTAGCTCACATCGCCGGGCTAATTGCCGGCGGCGTTGCTAAAAATCCGCTTGATTACGGATTCCACGTCATGACTACCACCACTCACAAGACACTACGAGGCCCTAGGGGTGGTTTAATCCTTAGCATGGGCACAGTGACTAGCCCGCTCAAAAAACCTGCCAAAACACTCGAAAACATCCCCACGCTGATAGATCGATCGGTATTCCCTGGCATGCAGGGCGGCCCGCATATGAATACTGTAGCTGCTAAGGCGGTAGCTTTCGGCGAGGCGCTGCAGCCCGAGTTCCGCGACTACGCGAAAAATATCGTCGCTAACGCCGCGCAACTAGCCGAGGAGTTGCAAAAACGCGGCTTCCAGCTAGTGACTGGCGGCACTAGCAATCACTTGATATTAGCCGATATAAATAAGAGTTTTGGTATCGACGGCAAAACTGCCGAGATCGCTATCGATAAGATCGGTTTAACACTCAACGCCAACGCCGTACCCGACGACCCGCTGCCGATGTTCCGGCCCAGCGGCATTCGCCTAGGCACGCCCGCCATCACCACCCGCGGCTGTCAGCCCGACGACATGGCGCAAATCGCTGAATGGATCAAGCAAGCGATTGACGCCCGCGAGGACGAGGATAAATTAGGAGTTTTGCGCGAGGAGGTAAGGGAGTTTTGTCATAATTTAGAACAACTCTAATACAATAGATCTGCAATAAAGACCCATAGGTAATGTATCATCTATAATAAGCTGCTCTAACTATTCACCTAATCAAAAAGCACCCTGGATAAAACCAGGGTGCTTATCAACAATATAGTTAGACTAACAGCCCTCAACAGTGCCAATAGTTCGTTCAATTTTGTCGTTGGTAGAGAAGTTCCAACCCCAAATCTTAGCGCCTACTTTATTACCGTGAGCATCCTTGCATACCTTGTATGCAACTTGTTTAGCTGCGTTTTCTCCAGTTGGAGCTATACTTGGAGCTGTATCTCCAGTTTCTGTATAGGCTTGAGATTCAAAATACCATGCCTTACCACTCTTTCCAGACGCGGACATATCAGCAATCTTTTCTGGATAACCATTTTCTTCTGTATTGTAGATTTGCGCCTTATCAGCAACATTTTTGACAACACCCTGAGACGCTGAAGTCTTTGCCTGGTTCTGAATACCATTATAAGCAATCAGTGAAATCACCGTCAAAATCGCGATGATGACGATCACAATCAAGAGCTCAACAAGGGTGAAACCTCGGTTTTTAAGTTGTTTTGTTGTCACAGTAATGTGCCCCCTATTTATTATGTTAGTTAATTGTAATTTGATAATACTACACCGATAACGAAAGCGCAAGTGGTTTTTTAATAGATGTAGCGGTTCTGTGTCGGACGCAAGAATAATGATTCGGTCGGTGCGCGGGCATCAATATGGGTACCGTCGCCAATCTGCCCGGCGTCATTCAGACCCCAGCAATACGAGTGTCCGTTTTCTACCACCGCGCATCCACGGTTAGCGCCAGCAGCCAGATCAATTATCCGCTGCCCTGCCGGAATTCCGCCTGGGCCAACCAATATCTCTATCGGTTTTACCGATCGGTTGTTGGGAAGCGCGCCAGGAGCAAGGTTCGCCCCTAAATGACCATAAGCATTAGTCCCCCAGCAGAACACTCTACCGCTATTCATCAGCATGCATGAATGCCAAATACCCACTTCAACCTTTTTCACTTTATCTGACGGCGACAAGCCTGCTGGCCGATCAACCTTGACTGGAGTAGCCTTTTTGGCAATATAGCCAATGTGTGCCATACCTAGTTGCCCAGCACGGCCGTTACCCCAACAGTACGCCTCGCCGTTAGCGGCAGCGCATACATGAGTAAATCTGTCTGGCTCGCCGCTTTGAGCCAAATATCCGTCCTGCGATATATTCGTTACATTGGTCAAACCAGAAACTCTCATAGGACTATAGACTGGCTGAGTGGCAGGGCTAGCAGATGTATTATTGCCAATCTGACCAACATTATTCTGACCCCAGCAATAAGCAAAGCCATTGGCGATAGCGCACATATTCATCGACCGCGTACCACTGGTCGCTAGCGCAGTTGCCGTATAATTATTCGGCAGACCGCCAGAAACACCTGCTCTAACTAAAGTCGGCCATGGGCGCACCTTTGTTTTGTCACCAGTACCAGTCACACCGTGATAACCCTCGCCCCAGCAATATATTTTGCCGCCAGCAATGGCGCACGAAGTATTATATGAACCGCCGATGCTAGTTACTGTTTTGCCAGCCAGCGCCCCCTTAACCTCAATAGGAACATTTGAATGTTCTTCGTCGCCGGATCGTCCATTACCAAGCTGACCAGTACCATTGTAGCCCCAGCAATAAACTTTACCTTCAGCCAGAGCGCAACTATGATACTGGGCGGTAAATAAGTCATCAATTCTCTTACCGTAGAGAACTCCTGTTTGTTTAACTACTTTGACTGGTATATCGGAATCGACGCTAAGCGCAGCTTTTGCTGGATTACCTGGATTATGACCAACAGACCTCCCATTGCCCAACTGTCCGTAGCGGTTTCTACCCCAGCACCAAATACTATTAGACAAAATACCGCACGTTCGATATGTACCGCTAGAAGACTTCGTAGCAATCAGACCGGGACGCGTGATAAGCTTTTTAACCGAAACAGTGTACTCCCGCAAAACCATACCGCCAGAGTCCACAAGCTGTGTTTTGCCAATAGCTGAGACATCCGAATGATGATCATCATGAAAATTAAGGTCGCCAACGGTGAAAATTGTACGGATCGAACCTTCGCTCATAACGTATTTATTGGTCGGAATCTTGCCGTCTTGACCTTTGCAGTCGCTGCTTGGCGTTAGATACAAGCCAGCAGCTCCAGCAACATGGCCCCATGTTTGTTTCCAGTTGTTTATATCTAGACACGCATTAGCTGCCGCCGTCCCCGATTCGCCAGCTTCTTGAGCCAGCTTATAATAATACTCCTCGCGAGAATAAATATACGAACGCGTAGTAACGCGGTATGCAGCCGCTAGCACCGCCAATATAAATGTTGTCATGATAATCATTACTGCTAGAGAATAGCCCTTATCAAAGCGAATCATTCTTCATTTCCTTTCCGAACAGTTAATGACTGAGATATTTTAGACACTCCCCCCACAGGAGGACTAATTGTTATATCAATTTTAACCTTGTTAGCATTTTCAAACATATGGTCGGAACTGTGAGCAGCATCGTATTGGTTAGCTATTGGCGTATCATCCTTAAAATATTGAACATCAAATGCCGAAACGTTGCGAGCAATTGTTTCGTCGCGATAAAGCGATCGCCCTGGTGTTGCACCGCCAGTAAATTCGGATGATTGCGGAGGTATGGATTGTACTGCGATCTTGCGCCAAAATTCGTTATTTTCATCACCGGTACCACATATAGCAGAAGCGTTAACACCAAGGGCTTTATATCTTTCGCTTTTTATATCATCAAATATAACCCTTCGATACAATGTATTGTCCCGCATGAAGTAGATCACCATCTGTCTGTATTTTGGTTGGAGACGTCTTTCTGTGCTGCAATTAAACCTTTTTGTTGCGGCGTAAACTACTTCGCGAGAGCCTGCCCCGCGCCGCAAATTAGTCGCATATTGTATCAGGAGCAAGGCTCGTTTGTTGCTACCTCCACCAAAATATTTCCAAGTTTGCAGAGTAGGTGCAGGATTACTTACAGCGCTATATCCGTATCGATCAAGCATATTCATATCACCCCTTCTAGAAGTTGAGGCAATCTCGACTGAAGCTAAAACATCCATTTCGATAGCGTCCATCGTCACGTGCATGTCACGCGTCATTGAAGCAAGCGCATCTGCTGCTATAGCCTGACGGTAAGATGCTGATATAATACCGCCAAATACTACAACCACTATAAACATAACAAACGTCGTCACCATTAGCTCTACGATGGTGAATCCAGATTGGTTAGAATGCCGCATATGCAACATGGGTTACCCTCTTACCATTACCATATGTTACTACAGACTCAACACGAATCGGCATACCCAAACTGCTGACGGTGTCGCCGCAACCATACGGCGCCGATGCCACAACTTTTTGCTTGGTAGTTCCGGGCAACTCACTAATATGCCCTTCTGAATCAAGCAATACCTGCTGCACAGCGCCTGGCAGCGGATCGGTACACAAAAACCAAGTTGGCGGAGCTCCGTTAACATACTTACGCATATTATCGTACGCTAAATAACTAGCCTTTTGATCCTGGCGGTTGATAATCGAGAGTATACTAACCTGGGTATGCATCGTTAATATACCAAGCGATATTATCGAAATAAATAACAGTGTAACTACCACCTCAACGATTGTAAAACCTTCATCCGTTCTCATCTTGACCATATGCTATTCACCTGATAAAGCGCATTATCTGATTCGCTATAGTAATATATTCTGAAACCGACGCAAACATCCCTGCCCGAGGCACCGTAAACTTTATCACAATCGGATCTCTCTCTGTCTTGAGCGCAATACCTGTAGAGCATTTTCTGCTCATCCGTCCAGCCCCAGCTGGCTGGTATCGGGCCAGCCGCCGGGCAGCCCTTGACTAGCCTATTGCCAGAACGAGAGGGATCTTGCACAACTGTAGTGTCACTAAAATATTTGCCTATATCAGCTAACAGCGCGTTGCCAGTTGGATATTCATGCCCCCTGAAAGTGGTGTTGTATTTATAATAACGTTCAAGATCTAGAGCCATGGCTTCAGCGCGAGCTCTACGGGTTGCATCGCGACCTTTCGCCGTCAAGCCGTTGAACGTAGTCATAGCAATTATCAGCAGCACACTGATGACGGTAACTGCAATAACCACTTCAACTATAGTAAACCCGCCCTCTTTACGCTTCATGACTTAATTGTAGCGCACAATTTATAAAATGGCTATGCTTTTTCTGAGTTTTTGCCAGGTATCTCTAACGGCTCTTGCTCAATGGTGATACCAAATTTTTGGTAAACGGTGTCAATAATTTTTTGGCGAGCTTGCGCTAGATCTTCATAGCTCTGTGCCGACTCATTGATAAGGACTAGCGCGTTTTTGTCGTGGACGCGCATACCATAATGAAGCGTACCTTTGAGCCCACATTGATCAATTAGCCAGCCAGTTGGAATTTTGTATGTACCATGCGACATATCATAGTGTGGAATATCGGGATATTTCTGCTGTAATTCAGACAACTTATCGTCCGAAATAATAGCGTTTTTGAAGAACGAACCAGTGTTTGGGCGGGCTTTCGGGTCTGGCAACTTATCAAAGCGAATCTTCATCACAACTTCGCGTAATGTTTGCGGTGAATAATCGTGAATATCGTGCTCGTCTAAATAATGCTGAATCGCTGCATAAAACGGCGGTTGAGATTGATGCCGCGATAAGTTAAACGTTACTGATGTTATAATATAGCGCCCCGCCCAACGACCGCGAAAAATACTATGACGATACGCAAAGTCACACTCAGCATTGCTAATAGTTACAAATTGGTTATCACGCGTATCGTAGGCATTGACCGAGACAATCGTCGAAGCAGCCTCTTGTCCATAAGCGCCAATATTCTGAACTGGCGCCGCACCGACCGTACCAGGGATCGCCGACAAGCATTCCACGCCGCTGAGATTCATCTCGACCGTCCGCCGTACGAAGTCATCCCAAACCTCGCCAGCACCAGCTACAATCGTCACCAAATCGTCAGTTTCGTCAACAACTTCAAAACCTGGGATGCGATTGAGTATAATAAGTCCGTCGAAGCCCTCGTCATGCGCTAACGTATTACTGCCGCCACCGAGAACGTATATATCCAGATTATGCTCATGAGCATAGCGTACTGCTTCGGCGATATCGGCGCGAGTTCTAGCCTCGACAACTTGCCGGGCCACGCCGCCGAGCTGCATAGTTGTAAGCTTTTTGAGAGAGATGTCCTGCTGTATGTTCATAGTTTGATTATACAATATGTGATATAATTGCGATAGGCGCCCGTAGCTCAGCGGATTAGAGTACTTGGCTTCGAACCAAGGGGTCGCAGGTTCGAATCCTGCCGGGCGTACCAAGTGTGCCCCGTTAGCTCAACTGGATAGAGCGTTGGTTTCCGGTACCAAAGGTTGCAGGTTCGATTCCTGTGCGGGGTACCAAAGATAGCAGCAATGACAGCTGTCTATTTTTTTAATTTGATCAATTGATTCGTTATTTGACTTTCCATATCACCTATGCTTAAATTGAAGTATTGTATTCTGAGGAGAGGAATATGGAAAACCAACAAGCGAACCATAGAAAAATAAAAGTTGTTATCGGGATATTGGCCGTTGTACTAGCAGCAGTTTTGTTGTATTGGCTGTTTACCAGTTTGATTAGCATGAATCAGCATAATCAGACAAATCAAGGACCTAGCCATGATACTACTTCTCAAGCAGACGATGAAAACAGCAAGCCGCAGCGACCAGACTCGGATTCAGAACCAAGTTCGAACCCGGACGGCAAGAACGAGACTAGCCAGACCAAGACTGACGAGTCCACGAACAGTTCGCCTAGTGATTCTACCAAGACGGCTGGAAATGGCGTCTCGGTTGTCAAGAATCACAATACTTATCATTACCGCCAAATAGCGCCGTCGGGCAGACCGTCAATCCACAATGCCGCTAACCATAAACCTGCGAATACTCCGTCCACTAAGCCCAACAATAACAAACCGACTACACCGCCCAATCCGTCCAAGCCGCCTAAGCCAACACCCGAGCCAGCGCAGGCAGCTGTAAAAATCGTCGGCACCGCAGAAGTCGGTTCGACGCTGATTGCGCAGATAGACGATCCCGACGGGTTGAAAGACGGCGGCATACGATATTATCAATGGTTTGCCGACGGCGCGGCTATTCCTGGCGCCAGCTATTTCTCGTACAAGTTGACACCAGCCGAAGTGGGTAAAAAAATCACTGTCAAAACAACTCATGCTAACAACAAAAACGTAATGAAAGATTTAATTAGCTCAGCTACGGCAGCTGTTGGCAACGCCGCATCAAATAATAACCATGGTAGCGTCACCATCGACGGAATAAACCGAGTCGGACAAGTATTCACTGCTCACATTACCGATGCCGACGGCGTGCCGGAAGGCGGCATTACTTACCGATGGTACGAATTTTACGGCAAATTCTTGGGGACTGGCAAGACTCTCATACAAACCAAAGACCACCTGGGTATGCAAGTCGTCGTCCAAGCCAGTTACACCGACAAAAAAGGACACAAAGAGAGCGTCACCAGCGGATTTAGCGGGTCGGTAGTTGATGATTTGGGCGGCGGTACTGGCGCGGGAATAATCAGTCCTGCTGCGACTGCGCCAAAAATTACTCTTCATGGACCAACCAACGTCAAAGAAGGCGAAACCGCTGTTTACACGGCAACTCTAGACAAAGCGGCTAGTACCGATGTTAGCGCGGATATCAAAATCACGCACAATACTAGCAATCCGAACAATCTCAACGTCCGCTGGGACAGCCAGCGAGTAGTCATCAAGGCAGGAGAAACCAGCGCCAAATTCTACGTTGATACCAATGCCGGCACTGACGGTAAAGGTAAAACTTACACCGTTTCTCTTAGCAACGCTGTCGCTGGTATGGTTAATAAAACAAATACTAGTACATATACTGCGGTCAACGCTCAATCGGTCTTTATGCTATCATACGTTTATCCGCTCGCTGAAGCTGGCGGCAGCGAGTTCTCTGACTACTGGAAAGCTGTTCATACAGCAGGCAGCAGCAAAATCCCGTACACGCTCATCATGGCAGACGGCAGTCCTGACGCCAAGCTCGACCCAGGCTATGTGCGGCTGCTAAAAAAGAACGCCGAGCTTGGCTTCAAAACTGTCGCTTACATCCGCACTATTCATCAAACCCGCCCAATTGCCGAAGTTAAAGCCGCCATGGCTAAGTTCATTGAACTTTACGGGACAGATAAAATTCACGGGTTTTACTTCGACGAGATATCATCCAGAAATAACAGCGCAACGGCTTACATGGCAGAATTATACAACTACACGAAAAGCACTTACGGCAACAAGTTGGTCGTCGCCAATCCTGGCACGCACATCACCGACGCGATTGCGCCATACGCCGATATTTTCATGACCAACGAAGGTACTGCTGACGAATATATCAATAACTATAAGACCGCTTACTCTGCCTTTGAAAAAGACCCAGCTAATTCCCATCGTATTTTCCATACGATTTATGCCGCAAAAGCTGGCGATTACCAAAAAATAATCAATTTATCGCGCCAACGCAATGCTGGCTGGGTATTTATCACTACCGATAGTACGATACCTGATGGCAGGCCGTATAATGATTTGGCGAAGAATTTCCCTAGCCTCGTTGATAGCGTCAACAATTTAGGCCACCAACCGCTTGATCCAAATAGAGCCACGGAACAACCTTTGCTGTCCGGCGCAATAATCAACGGATCATCTGTCACCACGACTATACTTAGCCAATAATCGCATCGGTATGCTACACTATGTTTATGGTTACTAAGGCAAAAAAATCTCCCAAGAAGACTCGCAAACAGCGTGTCAAACACATTACAAAAACAGATACTCACTTCATGGTGCGCCGCAGCTTACTGGTGTATGCGATATTAGTTTTTGTACTTTTTTGGCTAACGGCTATGAGCGTATATCTAGTTGACAGAATGGTCGTAGAATATACCAACACTGCTCGTTATAATCAAATTCATAGTATATATAACAATTTGAAGCTAGATAAATCTTATAGACTAGCAGTTTATAAAAGTAATATTTCGAATGATAAATCCATCACTACAGAGTATGGTCATAATACCTCTGTAAGTAAAACTCGTATAGATTTAACCAAAAAAATTAAAGAGGCCGGCTTCTCGCTTATCAGTACGAAAGATAAAGATACTATCATTCAAAGTGATACGTTCAAGGATACTAACGGCCATATTTTATACCTGAGCGTTATACCGCAGGCGCTGCATAAAGATTATGTATACGGTACCTCCGAGATAGCCAAGCCGTACGCCAAAATAGACGCCAATAAATTCGACCACGAGCCAACTAGCTACGTCACTATCAAAATAAGCCTTGGCGACTAGTGGGATAATTGCCGGCAAAAATACGAAACGCATGCCTTGCATTAGATAATTGTTTATGTTATAATATAGGCATGGAGACTAACGGCGGCGAACTGGGTTTTAACGACTATTCAAGATCGGCTGTACAAGCAATTCGCGATGGATTTTATTCTCTTGCCGCAACGCTAGCGACAATAGCATATAATGCAACATCAGATCCATCCGAAAAGGCTCGGATGGCGCGCGACGTAGGTAACGCCTATAGTCATTTAGGTAACTACGAAAAAGCTGAAAAATGGCTTGCTGAGGCAGTCGATCAACATGAAGCTTTAGCTGAACAAGAACCAAATCGCAGCACGCTGCGCGAGCTGGGAGCTAGCGCAGCCATGCTGGCAACCATGCAATTGTCGCGCATAGCAAGCGATGAAACTTTTGATACTCCAAAAAATAATACCAAGACTGTTGAAACTTTTCGTTACGGACTAGAGAAACTCAAGGATTCGCACAAACATGCCGACGGACTAAATCCTGAAATTGATCAATATGATATTAATTTTACCGCTCGAGCCAGCTACGCCGAGACGCTTGCCGGCAATAAAAAGCGAGGCTTGGCACTCGGCGTCAGAGCGGTGCGGCTAGCATTCTGGTCCGAGTCGCCGCGGCTTGATACTACTAATACGTCCCTCAGCAAAAAAGAGCGCTACAAAACCAAAGCACGGGCGCTCGTGCGCGGTATTGGCGCACTAGCCGTTGGTATTGTTGCACCAGTCAACCGCCGCGCCGCCAAAACTCTTGTTAGAAAACTTTCTTAAGCTTGGTTCTGCTAGTTAGGCACATCGCCTTGCAATGGAACTACTTGCGATTCAGATTCTTCAAAAATTCGCCGTACTTGCTCGGCATCAATGTTCACCGAATCGCCCGGATTGACCGCCCCCGATAGCATGAGCTTAGCGATAGTATTCTCCACCGCTTTCTGAACGACGCGGCGCATCGGCCGAGCGCCTAGCCGCGGGTCGTATCCTTGCTGAACGAGAAGCTGTTTCGCGTCGTCATCAACAGTCACTGACACTTTTTGCGGCAATAGAGTTTTGTTGACGCCAGCCAGAATCAGATCAAGCACTTGCACCAATTCGGCTGGCGTAAACGGACGAAAGAGCACAATTTCGTCAAAGCGGTTGAGAAACTCTGGACGAAACTGATTCGAGCTAATCAATTCGTTAATAAACTGCTGCTCAAACTGCTCAAGCCGATAGCCGCGCTCGATATATTCGCGGATCCTATCAGCGCCAGCGTTACTAGTGGCAATTACGATGGCGTCGCGAAAGCTGACCTCACGGTTCTTGGTGTCGCGCAAAATCCCTTCGTCGAGTAATTGCAGGAGTGTAGTTAGCACTTCTGGCGCGGCCTTCTCGATCTCGTCGAGCAACACCACGCTGAAAGGCTGTTTCATTACTTGCGCAGTCAAGCTCATCGGGTCGTCCGCTCCATCAGCAATTAAACGAGCGACATCCTCGGAGCGAACAAACTCATTCAAATCTAAGCGGATTAACTTGCCTTCGCCGCCAAAGTATACGTCGGCCAGTGCTTTTGATAGCTCCGTCTTGCCGACACCAGTCGGCCCCAGAAACAGAAAGGTACCAATCGGCCGAGTCTCATTGCGCACGCCCGCGCGAGCGCGGCGCAGAGCATCACTGACGACATTAACGGCGCGAACTTGATTAACCATTCGCTCATGAATTAAATCCTCCATATGCAGCAGCCGCTCGCGGTCTTCGGTCGTATTAGCTACGCTAACTTTAACGTCCATTGTCCGCTC
>CAUSWA010000023.1:0-13585 GCA_963535445.1 uncultured Candidatus Saccharibacteria bacterium
TGGCGGAGAGACAGGGATTCGAACCCTGGGTACGATTGCTCGCACACACGCGTTCCAGGCGTGCACCTTCAACCACTCGGTCACCTCTCCCTCGCTTACAATTTTACCAGAAAACGCCAGAAATATGAATTGCGCTTTACTCTGCGCCCGACTAGTTAAAAATGTGGTATTTTACACAATCTTCATCGGTTGATTTATTAAACGTCACTTGTCTATAATAGATTAATATGACAGCGCGAAAGACAGCAAGGCCGATAATTCAACTTAAAAAACTTACAAAAATATACGGTATAGGTGACGCGGCGCACGATGCGCTCGATGAAATTGATCTGACCATCCGCGAGGGCGAGTTTATCGCTGTGATGGGGCCGTCCGGCTGCGGCAAGACGACTTTGCTTAATATCATTGGTTTTTTGGATCGGCCTGACCAGGGCGAATATCTGTTCGAGGAGCACTCGACCGCTCGCCTATCAGAGCGGCAGTACGCCAAAATTCGTTCTAACAAGATTGGCATCGTTTTTCAGAGTTTTAATTTGATTAATCGCTTGACAGTGCTGGAAAACGTTGCTTTGCCGCTGATTTACAAAGGTGTACCGCGCGTCAAGCGTCTGGAAATGGCTAGTAGCATTCTAAAGTCGTTCCATTTGCAGGAGCGCGAATATTACATGCCGTGGCAGCTATCGGGCGGCCAGATGCAGCGCGTGGCGATTGCTCGGGCTTTAGTGAATAAACCGAGCATCATTCTAGCCGACGAGCCGACTGGCAACCTTGATAGCCGTTCTAGCCACGTTATCATGGAGGAGCTGGCTAATTTGCACAAAAAAGGCAACACTATCGTCATGGTGACTCACAACCCGAATCTGACTAGCTATGCTAGCCGTGTGATTAATATGCTTGACGGCAAGGTTGCCAGCGACCGCCGTGTAACGGTTGAATCGCATACCGAATCAAAGGAAGTAGCAATCCCGCTGCACAAATCAGACGCTTCTAAAGACAAGAATGGCGCAGATGCTAAGGATATCAAGGATAAGGATACTAAAAAAGCCAAAGAAGCTACAAAAGATAATCCTAAAAAGACAGCCAAAAAGAGCGAGGACGACGAAAAATGAGGTTAATGACAGTTGAACACATCACCGATGCTTATCAAACATTACGGCGCAGCCGCGCGCGTACGGTACTGACTGCGCTGGGTATTGCTATCGGCGTGGCTAGCGTGACGTGCATTTTGGCAATTAGCGACGGTGCTCGCGGAATGATTTCTAACCAAGTTAATACCTATGACGGCAAGTTAATGATCGTCCGTCCAGGCGCGCAGACACGCGATTTGAACGCCTATCTCAATCCAGCCGGACAGCAGTTATTTGGTACTAGCTCGTTGACCGAGGCTGATATCGAGGCTGCTAAGTCAATTGACGGTATTGACGCAGTGGTACCGCTAATGATTTTGAATGCTACCGCTAAAACATCCCGAGCTGAGGCAGCTAATAATGTTGTACTTTCTACTACTCCTGCATTTGTCAAGACAGCAGATATCAAAATGAACGCCGGCCAGTTTCTCGGCGAAGAAACTGACGATTCAGCGGTGGTGATCGGCAGCGAACTATCAACTAAACTATTTAATACTGATCGTTCGGTCGGTCAGATGTTTACTATGTATGGCCAACAGTTCACGGTTATCGGTGTTGTCAAGGCTGGCGCTAATCCGGTTAACTATAACACTGTCGATTATGGTAATGCGATTTTTGTTTCTTATAATCAAGGCAAATTGCTGCACAAAGGCAGTACGCAGATTCAACAAATTAACGTTTTGGCAAAGGACAAGGATAATGTCTCGGCTGTTAAAGATAAATTGAAAGAGAAAATCCTCAAACAACACCTAGGTGAAGCCAACTTTACTATTCTAAGTGGCGCTGATATTGGCCGGCCGACTGGCGAATTGTTTAGTGCCTTAACAGCGGTGATGGCGGCTATCGCAGCGATTTCGCTGGTAGTGGGCGGTGTCGGCATCATGAATATCATGCTGGTTGGCGTGGCTGAGCGCACCCGCGAAATTGGTATCCGCAAAGCAGTTGGCGCTAGCCAACGGACAATTATCGGGCAATTTTTGGTCGAATCGCTGATGATTAGTCTGCTGGGCGGCACTTGCGGTTATCTGGCTGGCTGTTTGTTGGCTCTGATTATTAGCTCGCAGATGAGCTTTGGGCCGACAATGACCTGGTCAACGGCGATTGCAGCGTTGTTGATGGCGGTTGGCTCTGGCGTAATTTTCGGTACTTACCCTGCCCTGAAAGCGGCGCGCAAGAATACTATTGAATCGCTGCGGCAATACCACTAGAGTCTGAATTTCTACCGATAGACGATAAATAAAATAGACAGCGCTTATTCTGTCTATTTTATTTTTACTTATCTCCACGCGCGTTTATTTTTCGAGGGCTTTTTTGAACTTTTCAATCAAATTAACCTGGGTCGGGTCGACATTATTGAGAATTGCCACATAAATACTGGCAAAATCTGCTAAAATACAACCCCACAGCATTTGCTGCAGCGGTGTTTTGCCTGCGAGTGGTACTACGTTTGATTTCGGGCGTTTGCCAGATAGCATCTGATCGCTGAGCGAGAAGCGTTTGAGAATGCGTGGGTGCTCAAGATCGCTTAGCAAATCAAATACCGCGAAAGGCTTCTCGACCGGGTGGCTAGTCCAGCCAATAAATTCGTTGTGGCTGAATTCTGGCAAATAGTTGCAGAATGCAACGTTTTTAGCATTTTCGTTCCAACTAATTTTCCACTTATAAGCTAGCGGCGCCATCAAACTACCGCCGTAGAAAACCGGCGTTTTGCCGACAGCGATTAAGGCCAGCTGTTTGGCGTAGTTTTGCTTGGTCGGCACATCTTTGGTCCAGAGCGCGCTTTCTTTCTCTAGCCAAGCACTAGTAGCTGCTAGTTCGTCAATGTAGGTGCGGTCAATCAACTTGAAAGCATTAAGCACTTCAAATAGCGCTCGCAGCGAATAAATTACGGCCATGCGCGGTTGGCAATCTTTGGGAATGAGTGCTGATAGGATATGTTCTCGTTGAGCAATCTTGTTAAGTTCTCCGCCAGTAGCAATGATAGCAATTTGGCAGCCGTGTTCAATCGCCTGCTTGAGGCATGATAGAGTTTCCTCGGTGTTACCAGAGTGGCTGCTAGCGATAACTAAGGTATTGTGATCGGCGTAATGCGGCAAATCGTAGTCCTTGACGACGTCGAACGGAATTGATAGCGTGTCGTTGAGCAGTGATTTAGCGAGGTCGGCCGCTAGCGCCGAGCCTCCCATGCCAGCGACGATGACATTGCGCAGTTCGCGGTTGTCGTGTTCGGCATCGCGCAGTTGGCAATCAAAATTTGCCTGTTGATAGAGTTTAGCTGCAACTTCGAGAGCGCCCCCGTTGTCTCTTTGCTTCAAAATATTAGAGTCATCTAGCATGTAAAATCACCTTTCTCTTGCGATATTTCCTATAACTATGATACAGTATATACTAAATAAAGCATAAAAGTAATGAAGAGGGTGGGCACATGGATATAAAACCGCAAACAACGCAGCCAATTAGCGATGATCAAGATCTCGCTAAGGTTTTGGCTGGCGTAAGTAACGGCGTGAGCGCAACGAGCACGCAGCCAGCAGCACAATTGCCGCCGCTGCCTGATTTGCCGCCAGAGCCAGCGCCGGAGCCAGAACCAGTGGCACAGCCAAAGCCAGCTAAAACGTCAAACACAGTTGTGCCAGCAGCCAACAGTGATCTTGATAGCGTCAAGAACGAAGCTATCAAAGAGCTTCGACCGCTGGTTGACAAGCTCAACATCTCTGCCGAAGAAAAATTTGACACTTATTTACTATTGATCCGCTCGACGGACGACAAAACCTTGATTGCGCCAGCGCATGAAGCTGCCAAAAATATTGCTGATGAATCTCGCCGCGCTCAGGCTTTGCTTGATGTCATTAAAGAGATTGATTTCTTATCAAACCCGCAGCCGTAATAGATTTTCTCTGTTAATCACGCGATAACACCTCCGTAAGCCCTCCTCGGAGGTGTTATACTATAGTTATGACTATTCGTTTTGCAACTGATGATGAAATCAACCGCTGGGATAATCTAGTGGTTCGTAATAGCGATCGCGGCAATATGCTGCAAGGGTCGGTCTTTTTAAATTTGAAACGGCTAGCTAACTGGCGGCCGCGTTTTATCATCTGCGGCGAGTTAGCAATTGGTGCTATCGAAAAGTATATTCCCCTATTCGGTAAAGTATGGTATATCCCGAAAGGTCCGGGCGTAGCAACCGCTAGCGAGTTAGCCTCGGTAGTGCCGATATTGCGCGATTTTGCTCGCCAGCAGGGCGTTTTTACTATCAAAATTGAGCCGGAATTACTACGTGGCACCGATATTTCTGCGATTGAACTATTGCCTACTCGGCCGATTCAATACAATGCCTCGACCGTGGTGGTTGATTTACATAGCGATCTTGATACAATCCTCAAGGACTTACCGCAAAAGGGCCGCCACGCTATTCGCCGCGCTGATCGCGACGGTGTTGTTGTTAAGCAGGTGCCAGTCAATGATGAAACTTGCCAGGCGATGTATGATTTGTTCAAAGAAACAGCTGACAGCGCTGGCTTTACGATCCGCTCGCCGCAATACTACCGTGAATTCTATCAGCGATACATCGACGCTAACCAAGGCCAGTTATTTTTCGCCTATTATCAAGATCAGCTGGTGGCTGGTGCCTTTGCGGTGATTCTGGGTACTAAAAGTACTTACAAAGACGGCGCTTCGGTTCGCAAACGTACGGCCTACGGCGCTAGCCACCGCCTGCAATGGGAAGTAATCAAATGGGCTAAAGAGCATGGCTCGCTTGAACACGACCTCTGTGGTACGCCAGCTTCTGACGAAATGAGTAACCCGAATCATCCGCGCTATGGCCTGGGGCGCTTCAAAACTAGCTTCAATAAGCATATCACCGACTATATTGGCGCTTTCGAGATTCCAGTTTCGCCTATTAAGTCGCGGCTTTGGAGCAAATATATCGAACGATTAGTGCGCCGATTATACTTCATGCGTCATCATGAGTCATACTATTAGGCCGCTTAGAAGCATTCTTAGCCCTAATCGTTGCTACTTAGCTTTAATATTCAAAATAGCTTGCCGCACTGTCTCGATTTCGTTCCAAAGGTGAGCTCCGTCGGCGCGTTCAATAGTTTTTTCGTGTCCTTTACCTAGGAATATAACAGTATCTTTCGAGCTGGACACTCGCGAGACGGCGAAATTAATGGCCGCAGTGCGGTCTGGTACTAGGAAGAGGTTTTCCTCGCGTTTTTTGCCAGCTTTTTCGGCGCCTGAGGCGATTTGCGATAGTATGGTATTGCCATCGATATCGCGATCGTCTTCCTCGGTTAAGACAATCTCATCGGCGTATTTGCCAGCGATTTCGCCCTGGATGGCGCGTTTAGCTTCGTCGCGGCGGCCAGCCGAGCCGAACAATACCACTAGCTTGCCCTTCGTTGTGTTTCTAACATCATTTAGCAACCGTTCGAACGAGTCTGGTGTGTGCGCAAAATCGACAATCGCCGAGAACGGCTGTTCAGCGTCGACCACTGTCATGCGGCCTTCTACGCCCGCTAAAGCGGCAATTCCGCGCTCAATTTGAGCTTTGGTCAAGCCAACCTCGCGGCCAACGGCTGCCGCCGCTAGGCTATTATAAACATTGAATTCGCCGGGAATATTGACGTGAATGTGGTAAGAATCGCTATCAATTAACGCTGTGTAATCACTGCCGTGAGCGCTCAAATTGATATCTTGCGCCTGCCAATCGCCAGATCTGAGGCCGTAGCTGACCGATTGTTTGATGGCTTGGCGGAAAGTTTCAGCGGACGGATCGTCGGCGTTAATGATACCGACGCGGCTGGCTAGTTTAAATAGTTTGGTCTTAGCAGCTAAATAGCGCTCAAAAGTTCTGTGATAGTCGAGGTGTTCGTGCGTAACGTTAGTCATGACGGCGATCTCGATTGGCACGCCAAAGGTACGGTGCTGGGCTAGTGCGTGGCTAGTTACTTCCAAAACTACCCATTCGACCTTTTGTTTCTTGAATTCTGCTAAGCGTTTTTGTAATAGCGGCGCTGAAACTGTTGTCATATGAGCAACTTGCGGCGTAATATCATCACCAACGCCATAAGCGACAGTGGTCATCAGGCCTGCTTTGATGCCAGCTTCAGTTAGCATTTTGTGGATCATGAAGCAGGTCGAGGTTTTGCCATTGGTGCCAGTCACGCCGATGACGCGCATATTGTGCGCTGGATAACCGGCCTTGGTGGCAGCGGCAGTAGCTGTCAATAGATGATAAGTCGGCTCAATTGATTGGTATAAACTAGCGGGAATGGCCTTTTTCAAAGTTTTCTTGAGTGAATTCATACCGATATTATAGCATCGACCCCTTAACAGTGGTACAATTAAGTAGATGAAGGTTTTGGGAATTGAATCAAGCTGCGATGAAACCGCGGCAGCTATAGTTGAGGACGGTTTTCGGATGTTGTCAAATGTGGTACAGTCGCAGATTGACATCCACGCGCATTTTGGCGGCGTGGTGCCCGAAATCGCGGCGCGCAGCCATATCGAGGCTATCGGCCCAGTCGTCGACGAAGCTCTCGCTCAAGCGAACTGCACTTGGGACGACATTGATGCTATTGCCGTGACCTACGCGCCAGGTTTAATTGGTTCGCTGCTAATTGGCTCGCTGGCGGCGCGAACGTTAGCAATTTTACATCGCAAACCGCTCTACCCGGTGCATCACGTCGAGGGACATGTCTACGCCAATTTTATTACCGAGCAAGCACCCGGGCCTGTTCAGCTTGCCTTGCCAAAATCCCAGCCGCGCTTTCCTCTTTTGGCCTTGATTGTTTCTGGTGGACACACGCAGTTGGTGCTCTTTCGCGACCACGGTGATTATCAACTGCTGGGGCAAACCCAAGACGACGCTGTCGGCGAAGCTTTTGACAAGGTGGCCAAAATTCTCGGCTTGCCCTACCCTGGCGGCCCGTCGATTGCGCGCGCGGCTGAGTCGGGTAATCCTGATAGATACCATTTACCCAAAGCTAAGCTCGATAATCCGTACAATTTTTCGTTCTCAGGCCTCAAGACAGCCGTTCTAAGGGCCGTGCAGCGCGAAGTGGGCAAAGACTTCACTTTTCCATCGCACGAGCTCCCAGGGCTTGTCACGAGCTCGCAGCAGCACGATTTTGCAGCTAGCTTCCAGAAAGTAGCCGTCGAAACGCTAGTTGAGCGTACCTTGCGTGCTTTTCAGGACTTTCGACCGCAATCAGTGGTAATTGCTGGCGGCGTGGCTGCCAACCAAGAATTGCGCCGCCAACTGCGCCAAAAATTGCCGATTAACATTGAGTACGCGCCGATTCAGCTGTGTACTGATAATGCGGCAATGATTGCGGCGCTAGGCTATCAGCAAGCTCGACTGAGTACTCCAGCCGATCCGTACACTCTCGAGGTAATCCCTAGCCTATCAATGGTCAAAACTGCCTGGAACAAGACCGGAGCGTTGTAAATGCCACAACTATTTACCTCTGTTGATAATGATGAATTGATCAATATTTTGAATGGCGGCGGTATTGGCGTACTGCCTACCGACACAGTTTATGGTCTTGTAGCACGGGCCACTGATCCAGCAGCGATCCAAAAAATGTACGACACCAAGAAACGCGCTAGCCAACCAGGAACGCTAATCGCTAGTTCAATTAATGATTTGGCGAAATTAGGGCTAGACTCTAATCAGCTATCATTAGCAGCTAAGTTTTGGCCCGGTCAAATCAGCGTGGTTGTTAATGCCGATAATGTCGCTACTTATCTCAAGCAAACGCGAGATAACTTAGCCGTGCGTATTCCCGATGGCCCTTCGCTGTCGCGGCTTTTGGCGCGGACTGGCCCGCTGATGACTACTAGCGCTAATGTGCCAGGCCGGCCAATTTCGTCGACAATTGCTGAAGCTAAAGCCTATTTTGGCGACAAGGTCGATTTTTATGTCGATGGCGGCACTATAACTAGTAATCAGCCGTCAACTATTATCGGCCTCGATGAGCATGCAAATATCATTGTATTTCGCCGCGGGGCTGTCGATATTGATCGGTTATTTACCAAGTAATTTTTTGGTACTGCGGATGGCTCTTTTAGCTAGCGGTAACCCGTGCCGCCAAACTGGGTAGAATGGACTCATTGGATAATCGTAAGTACCAGCTAATTTATTCTCATGGCTAGCGAAGCCGCGCTTGAAGTTGCTCACGCCGTCGTTGAGCAGGCCGTTCATGTCGTAACGCTTAATTCCCTGCCGCTTGCATTCGGTGATAGCGTGCCATTTTAGCGCGTAGTTAGCGCGCAAGGCTTGGCCGCGATCATTCATACCGCCGTATAGCTCAAATGAGGTTTCGCGGCTCGTCGCCAGCCAAAGAAATGATACCGGGCGATTGTCTTCGTAAGCAGCAAAAATCTGCGAATTCTCCCCTAGTTTGTCATGAATATCGTAATAGTACTGGTCGTCGTGCAAAGCAAATTTAGCGCGTTTAGCAGTCTGCCGATAAATTTCGAGGCAAGCAGCGATGTCTTGGTGCGTTTTTACCGGTTTGATATCAAGTCCAGCCCGGTCAGATTTACGGATATACTGGCGGGTTTTTTTGGTCATCGCGGCCAATAGTTCGTCGGTTGTATGAGTCAAATCCAAAATCAAAGTACGCGATAGCAGAATATTGTTTGGCGATTGGCGCCAACCTTTGGCGCGGAGCGGATGTTCAGTATCTGGCTCGATAGTTAGCACAGCGCATGGCAGCTTATGCTTAACGTAATTAACAATTGCCGCCAAAACGTCGTCTTCCCTATCTTGTTTGTAAACTGGCCCGCGCGGAATGTAGCTTAATTGATTAAGCGGTTTAGGCAGGTTTCTCAGTAATATTTGCGCAGCGCCAATTGTTTCGTTGCTGTCAACTATAGTAATTCGCTGAACATGCCAATTGTGAGCCGCTTTTACTTCTCCCCATCCCCAGAGCTGCAGCGGGTGCCCGCTAAACTTAGCAACAGTCTTGTCCCAGGCAGCTTTTTCGTCGCATAGTATTGTATCAATCATATGTTTAGTATACATCGTTTGTGCTATAATAGGATAGAACACAAACACGTGGAATAAAAAACAGCAAGAGGTGAGGAATAGCAAACTGTGGAATTGCTATGCTTGGTTATTTTGCTAATTTTCACGTGAAATGAATCGAGAATGAAATGAGCTTAGCTAAAACTTATACTCCGAACGAATATGAACCGTCAATTTACGCCTTGTGGGAGGAGTCTGGCGTATTTAAACCGAAAGGTCAGGGCCAGCCGTACGCGATTGTGATGCCGCCGCCAAATGCTAACGGCAATTTGCATGTCGGGCACGCTTTAGGGTCGGCAATTCAAGATATTTTAGTACGTTATCACCGTATGCAAGGCTATGATGCTGTATATATACCGGGGGCTGACCACGCTGGCTTTGAAACTTGGGTAGTTTACGAGCGCGAGCTAGAAAAGCACGGCCAGACGCGCTTTGACTTCAATCGCGAAGAATTATACGCGCAGGTATGGGATTTCGTAGCTAAACGCCGCGGTGATATGGAATTACAACTGCGGGCGATTGGCGTGGGCGCTGATTGGGACGATTTGGTATTCACGCTCGACGATAAAGTTATCAAAACTGTCTACGATACTTTTGAAAAGATGTGGCAGGACGGCTATATTTATAGGGGCGAACGCATCGTCAATTACTGTACGCAGCACCAGACGAGTTTTTCGGACTATGAGGTTGTTCACAAAAATGAAAAAGGGAAGTTGTGGGAAATCGCTTATCCGCTAATCGATAAAGTCGGCGAAATTGTTATCGCTACGACGCGTCCCGAGACGATGTTTGGCGACGTAGCCGTAGCGGTCAATCCAAACGACGAGCGCTACAAAGACCTTGTCGGCTGCAAAGCGCTGCTGCCGATCGTTAAGCGCGAAATTCCCATCATCGCTGACGATTATGTCGATCCAGCTTATGGCACTGGTATGGTGAAAATTACACCAGCACACGATCCGAATGATTTCGAAGTAGGCAAGCGCCACAACTTGGAGTTAGTCCAGGTAATTGATTTCGACGGTAAAATGATCAATGTGCCAGGTCAATTTGTTGGTATGACGACGCTAGAAGCTCGTAAACGTGTCTTAGCGGCGCTCGAAATAGACGAATTGCTGCGCGGCGAAAAAGATATCGAGCACCAGGTTGGACATTGTTACAAATGCGGTTCGGTCATCGAGCCGCTTGCCAAAGAGCAATGGTTCGTCAAAATGCGCCAATTGGCCGATAACGCTATCGCGGCGATTGAGCGCAAGGAAGTGACGTTTACCCCTGAAAATAAAGGCGATGTTGTCATTAAATACCTCAAAGACATTAAAGATTGGAATATTAGCCGCCAGATACCGTGGGGCATTCCGATTCCAATGTTTCAGTCCAAGACCAATCTGGACGATTGGCGCTACAGCACGGATGTCGATAAAAAAGAAATCGTTGTAGATGACACAACATACCGGCGTGAAGAAGACACGCTAGACACGTGGTTTAGTAGCGGCCAATGGCCGTATATTACCACTGATTATCTCGATGCGGGCGAACTAGCCAAATATTATCCGAATACCGTTATGGAAACAGCTGGCGATATTTTGTTTGCCTGGGTGGCGCGAATGATTATGCTGGGCTTGTATCGGACTGGCCAGGTACCGTTCAAGCATGTGTACTTGCATGGTCTAGTGCTTGATGAAAAGGGTATCAAGATGAGCAAAAGTAAGGGCAATGTCATCAATCCGATGGAGACAGTGGCGAAATATGGCTCGGACGCGCTGCGTATGGGTATCATTGCTAGCCGCAGTGCCGCCCAGCCGCAAGCGTTTAATACTGGCAAGGTGGTAGCAGCCCGCAATTTCTGCAACAAGCTGTGGAATATTGCTCGCTATACTGAAAATTTGGTTGGCGACCGCACGCCGGCAGTTAGTCCGCAACTACAATCGCTAGCCGATCATTGGATTGCTCGCCAACTAGATGAGGCGGCGCAGTCGCTAGACCGGCAGATTGCGACCTATCATTTCGCTGAGGCTGGCGAGACGATTTATCACACCGTTTGGGATGATGTAGCCGATTGGTATATTGAATCTAGCAAGATTGAGCAGAATGTTGACATGAATGCATACGTTTTGGACACAGTATTGCGCTTAACGCACCCATTCGCGCCGTTCTTGACCGAAACAATTTGGCAGGCTTTGCCGTGGCACGATACGATTTTGGCTAGCGAAACTATGCCAGACCGCCTGGAGTACGACGATATCGCTGCTGCTGCATTCGGCCGCTTGAAAGATTTAGTATCAGAAGCACGCTACGTAGTTAGCGAACTGCCGGGCAATAAACGCTATGGTCTGTTGTACATGGACGATTCGCTGGTGGCTGATAATATCGAACTTGTCAAGAAGCTAGCGCGTGCTACCTCGGTAGAATATGTTGATCAGGCTAGGGGACTACGCTTGGCTGCTAGCGGGCGAGACGTTTGGCTAGACATTGACGACGAAACGCTTTACGAGCATCAAGCTAATCTCGAGAAACGTTTAGCCGAAGAACGCCAGCATATCCGGACGCTTGAGGCGCGCTTGGCAAACGATAACTATGTAGCCAAAGCTCCAGCGGCTCTGGTCGAGGAGTCGCGCAAGACACTCCGTGAAAAACAAGAACTAATTACCCGGCTACAGAACGAGCTGCAAGTTGTGTCGAATAAGTAAAAGCTAGTCGATAACTGGCAAATTTGCGTTATCAAAAGCGTGCCGGCCGCCTTCTTCTAATAAGGCTAAAATGTTTTTGTGGTGATGGCGGCGATCTGGCGAAATACTAGGCGATTGGTAGCGAAAACTATTGCTGAGCATGCCTTCTGAGAGATTATGCTCGGAATGGGTGTGCTGCATTCGCGACTCGTTGATGGTTCGCAAATCTTGTGAACTGAGCTTTTGCATGGAATGATCATGCGTCAAACTGATATCAATTGCATGCCCGAAATGCCCGTCGTGGACAGCAACGCCGCTAGCTATCAGCAGACTAAGTGCGGCGAATAAGGTGTTAATGATGTAAGTAAAATATGTCATAATTATGTTTGTTTTAAGGTATTGTGCTTACAAATATAGCACAAGTATGATAAAAAGTCAATAGTATGACATAAAATAAGATTATAAGTTAGTCTGAGATAGTGTTCGAACGATTCGCAAACAAATTACCGCTAGGTTTTAGCGCGCAGGTTGGCTATCTACTGGTGATGATATTTGCCACCTCGAGCAATCTCTTGGGCCCGGTATAGCTGCTCGGCGAGGATCAGTCGCACTAACTGATGTGGAAAGACTAATGGCGACAGTGACCAAACCAGGTTAGCACACTGTGTCAGTGCTGCGCTGACACCAAAGGCGCCGCCGATAACTATCGTGATATTTTTACCTTGCACAAAGAGCTCGTTTAGCTGGCGCGATAGGGCAGGCGAGTCAAACGTCTGACCGTGCTCATCGAGCAGAATTACGAAATCTTGGGGGTGTAAACGCGCTAAAATTCGCTCAGACTCCTCTTGGCGGGCCTGCTGGCCATCTAGCTTGCTATGCGGTATCAATTGCCACTCAAAACTCCAAGGCTGCTTGCAGCGCGTTTGGTAGCGTTTGATGCCGCCTGAGACCCAATCCTCATGCTTTTTACCAACGGCGATGACGGTGATCATATGGCAATCAAGCGCTCTTTGATACTGTTGGCGATATTATCGAGCCGTTCGTCTGAAATATCGACAGGGTAGTCGTGATGGAGCTGTAAGGTGTCGCGGTCATACAGCGGCACTAGGTGAATATGGGCGTGCGGTACATCAAGGCCCTCAACAACTACACCGATACGCATAGGGTTGAGTTCGGCCTGGATAGCCTGGGCGATATTTTTGGCAGTTTGCCAGAGGTGAGTGTAAGTCTCGTTGTCGAGGTCCCAAATTAAATCAACCTGTTCTTTGGGCACCACTAACACATGCCCGTCGCTGAGTGGGTTGATATCGAGAAAGGCAATAACATCATCGTCTTCGTAGACTTTGCGGCAAGGAATTTCGCCCTTAATAATTTTGGTAAAAATTGAATCGTCCATTATTACTCCTTGTTTATCATAGTTTTTAGTTTATCAGACGCGTAGTACAGCACGGAAGCCCCCTGCTTGACAGAAAAGGTCAACCCTAGATTCAAGAGACCTTTTATATCTTTATCGGCAGTTTGGCGAGAGATGGCGTTTAATTCTGCGTGCGAGGAGATGGTGGTAATGTTAAAAATATGTAAAGTATATGTATGTAGTTTACATATTTTTAACATATTAGCAAAAATGAGCAGCGTAGGGTATAATTACCTATGCAAGGAGAGGTGGCCGAGTGGTTGAAGGCGCACGACTCGAAATCGTGTATGCGGCAACGTATCGCGGGTTCGAATCCCGCCCTCTCCGCCAAGAAATAGCA
>CAUSWA010000024.1:0-12442 GCA_963535445.1 uncultured Candidatus Saccharibacteria bacterium
CATACAATTACTGTGATTGAGTGGAGCGATGTAGTAAATAACGTACTGCCAACGGACGTATTACAGATCGTCATCCAGGTGCAGCCTGATGATAGTCGTAAGCTAACTTTGAAGAGCAGCGGTGAAAAATCGCGTCGAATTGTGGAGAAATTACGATGATTGTATTGTGGAATAGCGCTGAAATGACTGTTCAATTAACGTTAGTTGATGGTGACAAACGAACCAATTACGAATGGTCGGCTGAACGCAATCTCGCGCGCGATATGCTAGCTTATTTACGCGACCGATTAGCAGAGAATGGGGCCAGTTTTGCTGATATCTCGGGCATTGGCGTATTTCGCGGTCCAGGGAGTTTCACTGGTTTGAGGATTGGTCTGGCAGTGTTGAATACGATAGCGCACGAACAACGTATTCCGATCGTTGGAGTTACCGGCGATGCTTGGCGTGAAGAATGCTTGGATCGGCTGCAGAATGGCCGCAATGATGAAATAGTTCTGCCTGAATATGGCGCTGAGGCTCGCATCACCAAACCGCGTAAATAGTTGCTTATTTTGTTATAAACGCGGTACAATGGTAATGTCTACGAATGTGACATTGATAAGTTTAATTTTGATAATTTTGCGGTTTTTTGACTTGATGCGTTGACTAATTGCCGCGAAAGAAAGGAAAAATATGGTTGAGGGAATTATTGCCGCGATTGTTGGTATTATTGCTGGCGTGGGCGGTAAGGTAGTATATGATCGCCAACAAGAGACCAAGAGCAAAAATACGGCTGAACAGGTCATAGCGCAAGCTGAGCGCAAAGCTAGCGATATCGTACTTAAAGCCAAAGATGAAGCGCTGCGAATCGAGAAAGAGCGCCGCAAAGAGCTTCAAAAAACCGAGAATCGTCTGGCGGACCGCGAGGAGTCGCTTGACAAAAAGCTTGACCAGCTTGATAAACGCAGTGAAAAATTACGCAAGCAAGAGGACGAAGTTGAAGAATTGAAGAATGAGATCCGTGACATTCGTACGCGTCAGCAGGAAAAGCTTGAGAAAATTGCTGGCCTCAAGAAGAAAGATGCCGCTGATAAGTTGATGAAGATGACTGAACGCGACATCAAGGGTGATCTACTAAATCTGGTTGCCAAAATGCAGCAAGACGTCGAAGCTGACGCCGAGGAGCGGGCACAAACTATCCTCGTCGAAACAATGGAACGTATGGCTAGCGAGGTGACTGCTGAGCGCACGGTCACCGCGGTTAAACTGCCAGACGACGACATGAAAGGCCGGATTATCGGCAAAGAAGGCCGTAATATCCAAGCGATGCAGCGCGTTACTGGCGTAGACTTCTTGGTTGATGACACGCCAGGCATGGTAGTTCTATCGAGCTTTGACCCAATTCGTCGCCAGGTAGCGCGTCTCGGTCTCGAGATGTTAATGAAAGACGGCCGTATTCATCCAGGGCGTATCGAAGAAGTCTTTGCGAAAGCTGAAAAGCAAATTGACAAGGAAACCCAGCGTGCTGGCGAAGATGCGGCGCGCGAAGTCGGTGTTACCGGTATCCCACGCGATTTGTTAAAGCTACTTGGCGAGCTAAAGTTTCGAACTAGCTACGGCCAAAATGTTCTTAAGCATTCGACCGAAATGGCGCATATGGCTGGTATGATTGCTAGCGAGATTGGCGCTGATGTCCGCACCTCCAAAATAGCGACGTTGCTGCATGATATGGGCAAGGCAGTTACCCACAAAATTGAAGGCAAGCATCACCATATCGGTGCCGAGCTGGCTCGCAAAGCTGGCCTGAGCGAGGGTATCTGTCATGCGATTGAGGCTCATCACGACGACATTGAAGCGACTACGCCAGAGGCCATCGTCGTTCGTATTTGCGATGCGATCAGTGCCGCTCGGCCGGGTGCGCGTAATATCTCTGCTGAGAATTTCGCTGAGCGCATGCGCGATCTCGAAAATGTTGCGACTAGTTTCCAAGGAATCGAGAAAGCGTACGCCATAAGCGCCGGACGCGAGATTCGCGTGATTGTCACGCCAGAGAAAATCGACGACCTTAGCGCTATCAAGCTAGCGCGTGATATTGCGACTAAGATTGAGTCAACTATGCAGTATCCTGGAACTATCAAGGTGAATGTTATCCGTGAAACGCGTGCGGTTGAGTTCGCCAAATAACCACTTTTTATCTGCCTGCAATTTTATAATCAAAATACTCTACTGTACGATAACCGGTAGAGTATTTTATTGTTCGACTTGACCGAGCAGTTTGCCTGTGATGACGATACGTCCGGCATCAGAGCCGCCAAGTTCACAACTGTATAGAGTCAGCTTTGCTTCTTGGGATGGAGCTTCGATTTCAGTCTGGTCTGGTTTGACATCAAATATTTTAGTGATTTCGTAAGCATAGCGAGCACCTTCGTAATCGACTACAATGTTATCGCCTAGTTTCATCTTATCAATGTTATAAAAAGGCGATTTCTCAACAGTACCCTGCGGTGTTGGCTGGATACTGAAGCGGTGGGCAGCAATAATGAAATTACCGCCATCTTTGGGGTTGCCATGGTTTGGCTGTCGCCATTCGGCACCGCGATCGAGTGCGGTGCGGCCTTTGTCGTAGTGAATATTGACGCCGATGCGCGGTATAACAATACGGTTCTCGCCGATTTTGGCTTTTGGCAGCGATTTAGCATCAATCGGCTTGGTGAAAATCAGAGGCGCTACCGACGGCGATAAGGTCAGCATCATAAAATACACGCCAGTGCTAATCAGGCATATCGCCGCTGCAAAAATAGCATATGGACGGCGGTGCTTTTTTTGTTTGATCGAGAGCAACTAACCTCCTAAAACGATTATTCGTTAGTAGTATAACATAATTAGTTTGATATGAAAAACACCTCTTGACAAAGAAAAGGCGTTTTTCGCTTTGTTAGAAGTAAAACCTACAGTTTTATTTATTCGCTAAATGGCTGCGCTAGCGTCAATGATTGGTCAGCTTCGGCGATACGTAATAACTCGTTATATTTAGCGACACGATCGGTTCGCGATAGCGATCCAGTTTTAATCTGGCCGCAACCCAGGCCAACGGCCAAGTGGCTGATTGTCGTGTCTTCGGTTTCGCCAGAGCGATGGCTCATGACAGTGCGCCAGCCAGCGTTTTGCGCCATTTTAACAGCTTGAATAGTCTCGGTTAGCGAGCCGATTTGATTTGGTTTAACTAGCAGCGCGTTGGCAGTTTGTTCAGTGATAGCTCGCTCAATTAGCGAGGTGTTCGTGACAAGCAAATCGTCGCCGACTAGCTGGATGCGGTCGCCGAGCCGTTCGCGTAGCAGCTTCCAGCCATCCCAGTCATTTTCGGCTAGACCATCCTCGATTGAAATAATTGGAAATTCATTTGTCAAGGCTTCTAGCCAATCAACCATTTCACTGCTTGATAGCGACTTACCTTCGCACTTGAGTTCGTAGCGTCCGTCTTGATAGAATTCGCTTGACGCAGCATCCATCGCAAAGACAACGTCGCGGCCGAGTTCGTAGCCGGCGTTTTGAATGGCTTCGGATAATAAGGCTAGCGCTTCGCGATTGCCGTTGCGGACGCGCGGTGCGTAGCCGCCTTCATCGCCGACAGTAGTTGGATAATCATAATTTTTTAGCACTTTGGCTAGCGCATGAAAGATCTCGGTGCCCATCTTGAGTGTGTCTGCAAAAGTCTGCGCACCTTTACAAATGATCATAAATTCCTGAATATCGGTAGCGAAAGCTGCGTGAGCACCGCCATTGAGTACGTTCATCATCGGTAATGGTAGAACGGGTGCGCTGCTGGTCATTTCTGCGACGTAGCGCCACAGCGGCTGATTCTTAGCGCTGGCGGCAGCTTTAGCAGCGGCTAGGCTGACGCTGAGAATGGCGTTAGCGCCAAGCTTGGATTTATTATCGGTGCCGTCTAAGTCGAGCATTATTTGGTCGAGAGCAGCTTGGTCGCTGGCATCGTGTCCGACTAGCGCTGGTGCAATGACTTCGTTAACATTGCGTACTGCCTGGTAAACCGCTTTGCCCGACCAGTCAATGCCGCCATCGCGCAATTCAAGCGCTTCAGCCGAGCCAGTGCTAGCGCCGCTCGGTACGGCAGCACGGCCAAGCGTGCCGTTACTTAAAATAACGTCTGCTTCAACGGTTGGGTTGCCGCGGCTGTCGAGGATTTGTCTTGCTTTGATTGATTGAATTGTGAAATCGTTCATAGTTATATTATAGCATTTAATGCAGAAGACTAGACTGTTTGAAATCTCACGGATAAAATATTTCAGACAACTTGATTTTCGCGGTATAATGAATTTATGGAAGTGCAAAAACAGGGAATTTTAGTTATTAGCCGCCACGCAGAAAGCGAGTGGAATTTATTAGGTAAGTGGACTGGCTGGACAGATGTCAATTTGACAGAAAAAGGCATGCGCGAAGCCGAGCAGCTTGGTGAAATTATTCGCGATATTCACTTTGATGCCGCTTATACTAGCGAGCTCAAACGTACGCAGCAGACTTGCGATGGAATTCTGCGCGGCAAGGGCGACCAGGAGGATCTCGAACGTATTATCGCCAAACCGCTTAACGAGCGCGATTACGGCGACTTAACCGGCAAAAATAAATGGGAAGTTAAAGACGAGATTGGCAGTGAGGCATTTCAGGGGATTCGCCGTGGCTGGGATTATCCAGTGCCAGGCGGCGAGACACTCAAAGACGTTTATGCGCGGGCAATTCCGTACTTTCAAAACGAAATCTTGCCGCGGCTGCAAAGAGGCGAAAATATCCTGCTCGTTTCGCACGGTAACACTATTCGCGCGCTGATGAAGTATCTCGACCAGATTCCTGATGAAGAGATTGGTAAAGTGGAAATGCCGTTTGGTACGCTGCTCGTCTATAAGTTTGATGCTGGTCATCAATTGCCGCTAGATAAGCAAACGCGTACCATAGACATCATCCCGCCGAAGGCTTGAACTACCAAATTTCTTTATGCGGCACGCGTAGGATTTTAGCTAAGGCATATTGGATAAGCCAATAAACAGCTGATACCACTAAGCAGAAATTGCCGACAATAGTCATAACTTGGTGCGGTAGTTTAGGGATTGTTGGTGCAAAGAGTAATAGAATGACTGGCAGAACCGTCAATATTAATTTAATACAAATTATCAGTTTGTACGACAAGTTTAATTTCCATTTTTTTGCTGGTTGTTGTTTTGGCGGGCGGGTATTGGCGGCTATCACGTTGGCTGCCGAATGCGTGATTTTAGCGCCAGTCTTGCCGATTTTCTTTGGCAATCCTATTAGCGTGATTATTGACATAACAATAATTGCAGCTGTAATGGCAATAGAGACAATGGCAATGAAGGGGGCGGCGTCGCTATAGCATCCAGAGTGGCTCACGACGGGTCGAGGCGCTTGGCGTTCTGGTAGAAAAATCTTTTGTACAGCTTCTGATTGGAATAACGGATATAGTAATATAATTGCCGTCCATGTCCACTGCAAAAATACTGACAAATACCCTAATGTGCCAAAAATATTAACGACTATGCGGCGGCGCGAGTGTTGTTTGCTTTTCATATAGTTATGATAGCATGAGGAGTATGGGAGGGCAAAACAGAATAATAACAAAACCTGCCGCTTGTTGGCAGGTTCATGGTTCAAATGGTCGGGGTGAAAGGACTCAAACCTTCGACCTCACGGTCCCAAACCGCGCGCGCTATCAACTGCGCCACACCCCGATAGATGTGCAAAGCTATTATATATTATTTTGCGAGTTTTTCCTAGTCGTAATATAATCAAAGCATGAAAATATTATTTTGGCAGCATAGTAATGGTTATGACAGGGTCTATAGGTGGCTGATAATTGCTGTGCCAGTAGTAGCGGCAGCTCTTAGTTTATGGGTTGGCTTGCGGCAGAGCGTTTGGTTTGATGAAGCATATTCGATAATGGTAGCCAAGCGGTCTGTCAGCGAGATTATTCGGCTGTCGGCACTTGATACTCATCCGCCGCTGTATTATCTCGTTCTGAAAATTTGGGCGAATGTTTTTGGCTGGAGCGAACTGGCATTGCGCTCGCTAAGCGTGATCTTTTATGGAGCCTCAATTGCGGTAGCTGGTTGTTTTATTAAAAAGCATTTTAATGCGCGAGCAGCCATTTATGTATTAACGATGTTGCTCCTGGCGCCATTATTAATGCGCTACGGTTTCGAAATTCGCATGTACGCTATGGCGTCGTTAATCGGCGTAGCGGCGACAGTGATGTTGGTACGGGCACACTCTAGCAAGCGGTGGACTGACTGGCTTATTTATGGAGTGCTAGTGGCACTCGGTATGTACACGCTATACTATTTGGCGCTTTTGTGGCTGGCTCATCTAGCCTGGCTAGTCGCGATGGATGCTGGTCGGTTGCGTAAGTCTTCATGGAAAGAGTGCCGCTGGATAGGGGCCTATGCGTTTAGTCTGTTACTATTTCTCCCTTGGCTGTCGTCATTTTTGAAGCAGGTTGGCAATGGCGCGCTCGCGCCAATTGGACAGCCAATGAATCTCGAGCAGTTAGTTGGTATTGTTTCGTTTAATACAATATACCAGCCGCTTTGGCAACTGGGTGTGATTACCTCAATATTGGTGCTAGCGATAATTTTTGTATCTGTCCGCTCAATTGTTATTACTTTTCATGTTAAGAAAAAAAATGATATTTTGTGGCTATTAGTTAGTTATATTAGCGTGCCGATAATATTATTGATGGTGATTTCTCTGTATAAACCGATGTATGTCGAGCGTTATTTGGCGCACGTTGCGATTGGCCTAGTTATGCTCGTGGGAGCTAGTCTCGCGCTGTCGACCGAACGTGAGAATCGTGAAGTTTGGCGAATAGCCTCACCGTTAGTTCTGCTGGTAGTTCTGGTGGTCGGGGCAACTAACCTCAGCCAGGCTGGTAATTATAACTTTCAGCGTATGCAAAAGCCAAACGTCAACTCTGTTGCTTCTATAGTTAAATGTAGCGAAAACGATGTGGTGTTAGCGGCCGATCCGTATGTGGCGATTGAGCTAGATTATTATCTACCGAATTGCCAGATATACTTTGCTAGTAGTGACCAACATCTTGGCGGCGGTTATGCTCCGCTAGATGGCAATAGCCGCCAAGTTGCCGACACGAAAAAAACATTTACCCGCGCAAAGAATATCTATAATGTCTACTATAGCGATATGAAAGCTAGTCTGCCAGGTAACTATCGCGAGGTCGAAACGATCGATTTATCACCACTAAAAATCACCAAGTTTAGCGCGGAATAATCTTCATCAAAAATTTGGTTCGCACTGCTAGGTAAATAATGGCAATTACCAAAATCGATAGCGCGAGGTTTTGAGGAACCTCGGCTAGACGGTCAAAAGAATTAAAATAACTAGCCGGCGCGCCATATTGCGGATTGACTATCAGATGCGCTCCCATGACTACGAAGGCATGAATTGAATAGACGTAAAGCGAATTAGTCCCAAACGGAATAAGTAGCCAGCCGAGATAGCGTTTAATTTGTTTTTCAAAACGCTGGAAAATCATAAAAAACCCAATAAACCAGAGCAGCGACATAGCTACGCGCGCTGGCGTTAGAGCTAACTTATCGAAGCTGGCCGCTAGGATGGGGCGAAAATTATTAATAGCTGCCGAAAGATTATCGTTTAAGGCTGGCGCGAAAAACTCGGCAAAAACATTGGCGATGAAAGTGATGATAAACATGGTAAAGATGACAGTTTTAGTACGGCGCCGCGTTTTGGCGGACAAACTATTCCACCATGATTTAATTTGCGGCGAGTAAAATCCTAGCGTGAAGGCGATGAAAAAAATAAATTGCCAAGTAAATGGCTGAGTGAATTCGTTAACCGGCTTTGGCGTTAGCAGCCAAACTAGAGTACTGACGGTTAGAACTATGTACCATTTGCTGCGGCGCAGTAGCCAAAGCGCAGCTGGTGTTAGCGCCAAAAATATCGCATATAGACGCAAGTAATCGGCCCAGCCGTAGAATTCTTGCAAAGTAACTATTCTCCAAAATAGACTAAAGATATTGCTATCTAGCGGAGGCAAAGGCGATTTGACGCCGTCGTTGCCAACAAAATGCCAGCCGATCGCAATCGATAATATTGTAATGATGATACTGGTCAGGTATAGCATGAAGCTTCGCCGCCAGATCAATTTAGCAGCGTATCTAAACGAGCGCTCTGTTAATTTAGCGCCGCGGACAATACCTAATACTAATCCAGAAATAATAAAGAATCCTTCGGCGGCAGTGACGTATAATCTGCTGTCGCCGCTGATGAACACGAGGCCGTTTGGAAAATAACTCAAATGATCAAGTATGATTATCACCAAAAACCAGCCTCTCATTAAATCCAGGCTGACAATACGATTAATTTTTGGTTTTTTTACAGCGCTCATTTTGGTCACTTCTACCAGTATAGCAGGTCCAATCTGGGGATAGCGTTAAAAGTAGTGGCTAGCGCGGGCGTTTTTTGGCGATATTACGAGCCTGTTCAGTGTACTTGTCTTCAAGCGGGTCTAAAACGACGGCGCCGTATTTACGGATTATAGCTTGCGAAATCATCCAATCGGCAATGTGCGGATTCTTTGGCAAGAGCGGACCGTGCAAATAGGTACCGATAACGTTACGATAACGGGCGCCTTCACGGCCATCAATATTATTGTTGCCTACGCCTTTGATGACGTCGCCGAGTGCTGTGGTATTTTGGCTAAGCGTAGTTAGCCCAGAATGATTCTCATAACCGATAATTTCACCGAATTCTGGACTTTTGACGATAATATTACCAACAATGCGCTCGTCACCACCAATTGTTTCTAGGTCAAGAATACCGACACCAGGAATTATGTCGCCGTCTTTGGTAGTAAACGAGCGGCCGAATAGTTGGTATAAACCGCAAATAACTAACATTGGTAAATCGTCGTCAGCTAATCGTTTGAGTTGAGGGGCAATCTTTTGCAGGTCGCCACTAATTCGTAATTGTCCGGAGTCCTGTCCACCACCACCGACGATTAAATCAACATCATCTGGAAAAGCGTCGCCAACATTGTACTCAATTAACTTGGTAGTAAAACCACGCCATTCTAGCCGCCGCTTGAGAGTCAGGACATTGCCCCAATCACCGTAAATGTTCATATCGCGCGGATAAAGTTGCAAGATAGTGATAGATTGCGGTTGCTTTTTCATCGGATTTCCTCCACGTCGGTATAACGGGCTAGTAGTCGTCGTAATGCTAACATCGCGGTGTAGCTACAATAAATGCGCTTTGGCTGGCGAGTGTGTTTAGTGATAAGTTGGCGCAGCGCAACCGTCAGGTCAGTATCGACAAAATCGATAGGCACTTCGTCGTATTCTAGTCGCAGCGCCATATCATAAGCGCGGACGCCAGATACAGCAGTGACGCCTTGTTCTTGTAAGCTATCGAAATCGACATCCCAAAGCCAGCTCATGTCGCGGCCATCAGCGTAAGCATCGTTAATAGCTATCATAGTGGCGTAGTTTGCTGGGTCGAACGAAGCTAGGGCCAAACGGAAGCCAGCCGGATTTTTGACCAATACTAGCTCGCAGGGTTGTCCATCTATTATTAATTGCTCGCCGCGGCCAAAAGCTGGCTTAATGTTTGATAGCGCTTCGAGCATAGAATCAACATTTAGACTATTACCGAGAATTGCGCGCACTAAAGCAACAGCACCAGTGGCATTTTGTAGATTGTAGATGCCCCGCAAGTTTAGATCTATCGAGTGATCGTTGCCACCAAAAGCGATAATGGCGTGCTGGTCTTTAAACTCTTCAAGACTGGTGTCGTCAGCGTACAATTTAGCCGCATTTTGCTCGCTACTACGTAGAGAATCATCAGAAGGGAAAGTCTGCGAATATTTTGGGTTAACGCCAAAACTTCGCAGCGGTGATTTGATGTCGTTTACAAAATCAGGACTACTTAATCGCGGGTCGTCGCGGTTAAGGACTACGCACTTTGTTGTGTTTATTGCAACATTGTGGAGGAGCTTGGCGGTATTGTCAATTTCGCCGAAGCGGTCAAGTTGGTCGCGCATAACGTTGAGCAGCAAACAGTAGTTTGGCTTGATTGCTTTTACAAAGTGAACAGCATAGGCTTCGTCGAGTTCAAGTACGGCAATATCGGCGTTAATTCGTCCGTGCAAATCAACTTCGCCTAATAGCGCTGCTGCCACGCCGCGCGTGAAGTTGCTGCCAGTACGGTTAGTGAATACTTTCAGGCCTTGGCTTTCTAGTAACTCGACAACAATTTTGGTGGTAGTGGTTTTGCCGTTGGTACCGCTGATGAGTGCTACACCCATTGGCAGCTGTTGTAGCGTGCGGCTGACAAAATCTGAGTCGATTTTTTCAATTACCAAGCCTGGTAAGGCTGAGCCGCTACCGCCGCGAATCTGTGCAGCTTTCTTGACAGTCTTCCCCAGCATAGTCGTGAGAGTTTGACGCATAAAACTCATTATACCTGTTTTTGGCGCATTATAGTAGCGTCCAAATGCTTTTTGAATTATAATAAAAAGCATATGTTTATTGTGGGCATGATTTCGTGGTGGTATAGCGTTGGATGGAAGCGGGCAGCAATAGATGTTTGGGAGTCTATCGAGCGATTATACGATACGTTTTCGCTGGGATTATTACTCAAGACACTATTTGCGCCGTGGCGGCAGATTTCAGCCGGGAAAGTGCGCGGACCAATCGGGGTGCAGTTGCGGGCGTTTTTTGATCGCTTGGTATCGCGTATTATTGGCGGCTTTATAAGGACAATAACGCTGCTGATAGGTGTAGCGGCCTTGTGCTTGATGCTGTTGATTGGTCTACTACGTTTGGCTATTTGGCCATTGGTGCCAGCGATGCCAGCGGTAATGGTTGTTGCGGCAATATCGGGGTGGATACCATGGCATCTTTAGGTGCTTTTAGGTATGGGTCTCAGCGAGCCAGCGAAGCGCGCTTTGGGCGGTTGCTGTCGCCAATGATTGCAAAAAGTATTTCATGGTTAGCATTATTACTAGTGATATCGGGTACTATGCTGGTAACTATGGAGCGTCTGTCTCTAGGTTGGCTGTGCGGCGCTCTGGCGGCAGTATTATATATGGCGGTGAAATTTTATAATTGGCACGTTCACGATCTGCCAGCTGGTAGGGGTGACTCAGTTGATGATTTGTTAGCTGGCGACGTGTTAGGCCGGTTGTCGCGAGAACCGAGCGTACGAGAGATTGCTAAAGTAATTGGTGAAGTGCCAAGCGGCCAATTCATGGGGGTGCGGCTTGGTATGACGCCGTCATTTTTAGCCACTATCGCTGAGGGTTCGACGATTTCCGTTGACGAACTGTGGAGTGTAGCTGACGATATTCGCCAAGCCAATCAGCTAGACCGTATCAGCGGTGCCGTATTAGCTACAGCGCTAGTGAGGAGCTTTCCGAACTATCAATCAATAATAGCGCAGACTCATCTAGGAGATGAGGACTTGGACGCGGGTATTCTATGGCAAGAGCATTTGATGGAGATTGTTCGGCATTTTGGCCAGCGGCGGCGGACTGGCGGCTTGGCGCGTGATTGGTCGTTTGGTTGGATTCCGCACCTTGAGCGATTCGGGCAGAATATCAGCGAGCAAATTGGCGCTAGCCGTAATACCTTGTCGATTGACATACCATCGCATGTTCAGGTGATTGATCAGCTAGTGGAAGCTTTTGGTACGGGCGGGCGGCAAAACGCGGTTCTTATCGGTCAAGCTGGTGTTGGTAAAACATCAGTAATTCATGCTTTCGCGGAACGAATTTTGGACGCTGATGCGAATGTACCCGAAAATCTTCGCTTCCGCCAGATCTTCATTCTTGACTCGGCATCGTTGATTGCGGCAGCGCCAGGACGCGGCGAGCTTGAAAACTTAATCATGCAGGTTCTAGGTGAAGCTTACAATGCCAAGAATATAATTGTTTGTCTTGATGACGCGCAGTTATTCTTCGAAGAGGGCGTAGGGTCAGTAGATTTAACAAATGTTTTGCAGCCGATTTTAGATGCTGGCCGACTACGCTTAATTTTAAGCATGGACGAACAGCGCTATCTCGAAATTAGCCGCCGCAACCCGTCGCTAGCTAACTCGCTTAACCGTATTAATGTTGCCGAGACCAACGAAGCAGAGACTAAAAAAGTTCTGCAAGAACAGTTGATTGCTATTGAATTTAACCGCAAAGTTACTTATATGATACAAGCGATTAACGAAGCTTATCGCTTGAGCCAACGTTATATTCACGATATAGCCATGCCTGGCCGGGCGCTTAAATTGCTAGAGTCGGCGGCTAGTTTCAGCGAGTCTGGTATCGTGACTATGAATTCTGTACAGCAAGCGATTGAGCGGACAATGGACGTTAAAGTTAGCGTAGCTAATACGACCGAAGACCGCGAGC
>CAUSWA010000025.1:0-7079 GCA_963535445.1 uncultured Candidatus Saccharibacteria bacterium
GTGGTGGACAATCGTAGTTATGGAAATGCTTATCTCACCTCTTTCCGCCGAAAATAGATTTCTTTCGTCATTTATATCAGCTTACAACTAGTAAGCTGATTTTTTTATCGGCAGCGAAATACCCGTTGCCTGAATTATTGAAGAAAAAGAACGGTAGCTCTGGCAACGGGCTACCGTTCTTTTTCTTATAGAGCGTGTCTAGTATGTAATTCGCTGGCGCGCTGTTCAGAAAAAGAATCCGTACATTAAAAATTCGGACAACAATAGCAAACTCTACCATCGTTAGAATAAGTAAACTGGCCGAATAAATGATTTGTAGCGGCTGCAGAGAACATAAGCTAACGACGAAGTTAAAAAGATGACTTTAGGCTGCGTGCAACTTAAAGTTGTACCACCAACCTTGATAACTCTTGCCAAGCTTAGCAACAGTTTTGCGCTGTTACTTTTTTAGGTATGAAGGTTTAGGGACTCGGGTAGTTTTACAATTTGGAGATTTGGGGGTTGTGGTGTATGCTATAAATATGTTTAATCGTCTTTACCACCACATTAGGCGAATATTTGATACTCCATCCATTGAAGAAATCGCCGCGTATCAGCATAAAATACCAGGGAGTATTTATGTTAATACTTCTTATGATGAAAAGACGAAGTTCTATACTGCAACCATCACTAGTCTTGACAAGAAAAAGATCACCGCACTGCTCATTACGGAAAGCCGTGATGCAGTGAGACTTGTCGAGAATGTAAATGACTTGCTACTCACCTACTTGGATATACCAGAACGGATTAAGCCAAGTATGCCGAGACTATTGCCAGAAGATATAGACTACGTAAATCAGCTAATCAAAAGCAATCAGCTTGTCCTGGCAAAATAGATGTCTGAGTTTTATCGCGCAATCAGGACAAAGAAACTTATCGCGTTGCTGATACGGTACGGGTTTATTAGCAAACTGGGATCAAAGCACGGCAAGTATGTCAGAGAGTCAGACAATAAGACTGTCATCGTGCCAAGACACTGCGTGCTATCCTCTGGAACGTCAAAGCAGATTTGTGAGTATTTAAGGGATGAATGTAAGATACCGGCGAAAGAACTTAAAAAGTTGTTCTGACGGAGTAATAAAAATTGAACCAAAAATCGCCCGAAAAGGCGACGATTGGGATTCTTACCTGAAATGGTGCGGATGAAAGGACTTGAACCTTCACGCTCGAAAGCACATGCTCCTAAGGCATGCGTGTCTACCAATTCCACCACATCCGCGAGCGTTTGCAAGCTCTAGCGGCACACCGCTGCCGTGCAAATCGCACGTATTTTGCTTGCACAAATAATTATAGCAAACTTCTAACAAATTCGCGAAAAAATGCTGCAGCTTATGCTAAAATAGATTTATATGAAGATGAGGGTGTATGAGCAAAATTGCTAATTACCTACGCGGACATTTGCTAGGAGAGATTGACTTCCGGCCCGATGTGCGGCAGGCTTATATTAACGATGCTGGAGTATTGAGTCTTGCGCCAGAGATGATCGTTGCGCCGCGCAATACCGAAGATATTCGCAAAACGGCACGATTATCATGGCAATTAGCTGAACGCGGGCATGTTCAGGCAATAACTGCCCGCGGTTCAGGCCGCGGAACTACAGGCGGCGCAATTGGCCGCGGGGCGATAGCCGATATGTCGCGGCACATGAATAATGTTTTTGAGTATGATACCAAGCAGCGGTTAGTTCGCTTGCAGCCCGGCACGACCATTGGAACCCTGTGTCAAGCGCTAAGCCTGCAGGGCGTTAGCATCCCGCCGCTCGACGGCCTAGATGCGCGTCGAACAGTTGGCGGATCTATCGCTGACAATCTAGCTGGACTGACTAGCGGTAAATACGGCGATTTGAGCGCCTTTATCAGCCAGCTCGAGATCGTTTTGGCAAATGGCGATATTTTGCAGACAGGCCCGCTTGGCCGGCGCGAGCTCAGCCGCAAGAAAGGCCTGCAGAATCTAGAGGGCGATATTTACCGTGGCATTGACGCAATCATTGACGAATACCACGACGTGATTACCGCTCTGCCAGAATATGATAAGTCTGGCTATAGCTCTATAGCCTCTGTCAAGAGAGGAAATCAGTTCGACTTGACACCGCTATTCATCGGTGCGCAGGGTACGCTAGGTATTATCAGCGAGATGATTTTGCGCACCGAATTTCTTAGCCAGAGCAATGAGGTCTTTGCGCTAGTATTTGCTTCGGCTAGCGTAGCCAATGACGCTATGCGTATATTGCGCGATAGCGGCGCAGCTTTTGCCGAGTATTTTGACGCCCAGCTATTTAGCGCTGCCGCTGCTGCTGGCCGGCACTTTGACTGGTTTGGCTTGGACGGAGCCGACCCGCAGGCGGTTATTATCGCCGGGTTTGACGATTTCAATGGTCGCACTCGCGCTCGTAACCTCAAAAAAATCCAGAAGACATTCAGCAGTGCCGAGGGAGTCAAATTCGTTTCTAGCGAAGACACTGACGATGGCGCGCTATTATCGACACTTAATATTGTTCGCTATGCCGAATTGCCTGACAAAAACCCAGCTTTTGCGCCGCATTTGTATAGTGATATTTATATTCCAGCTGCGCGTTTCGATGAATTTACCAAAGCATTAACAGTTTTGGCTGGTCGTCTGCATTGTAATATGCCTATTTCTGGGCACGTGCTAACCGAAACTTACACGGTTCATTCAGTGCTATCGCTGCGCCAAGTTGGAGACAAGCAAAAATTATTCAAGATTTTTGATGAATTGTCTAATTTGGCTGTTAAGTATGACGGCGCACTCATTGGCCAAGCAGCCGAAGGGCGAATCGCAGCACATTTCGCGTATAAGCACCTTGACGTTCGCACTCGCGAGATGTACGCGGCTATCAAAAAAGTTTTTGATCCGCTCGGTATTATGAATCCGGGCGTCAAAGTCGGCGATAATCTGCGATCGCTCACGTCTAGCGTCAACGGCGATGTTTTGCCGCAGATATAGGTAGATACTGCCAAAATATATTTTCTACAAATAGATTGTTAGAATTGTTAACACCGCTAGCAAAAAGCGACTTCTTGATCAATTAACAGACCAAATATATGCACGCTATCGCTTACACTTATTTAAACCAGCGTAGAAGAAGAGAAGAGCAATCGTATTTTGAGCAGAACAGCTAGGCTGCTTGGCTCGATGCTAAATCAGGAAACTTTGCCTCTACTCGGCGCAAGCGCTTATCAAGCGAGTTATAAAGCGTGTCGTCTACCATCTCGCGGCTGCCAGACTCATGGTACAGCTCGCGGCGAACGACAGCAAGGTCGGCTCGCAGACTCTCTTGGTTAGCCGCTAGCTCGGCTTGCCCAGCCTTTAATTCCTGGAATCGTTCATCTGCCGCCAGATCCATATCTTTCACGATATCAACCAGAGTCTTGTGATCTTTGCGGATATCAGCAAGCTGCTCATCGATTTGCTCAAAACGCTCGTCAATTTGTTTAAACCGTTCGTCCATCGTTTTTGCTAGATTAGCAACGATATCGCTTAGGTTCTCAATTTTGATCGCTAGCTCTTCGTTCGTCATACTTCTATTTAACCACAAACATTAGCTGCGAGGCAACTATTTGCTCAACAAAAAGCCCGCTTTACCTGGGCGGGCAGTATTAACATTGTTCCACTAAATACAAGTTATGGTACAGATGAGAGGACTTGAACCTCCACGCCCCGAAGGGCACTAGCACCTGAAGCTAGCGCGTCTACCAATTCCGCCACATCTGCGTGTTATCGTAAAGTACTATATCGCGACATCTACCGATTCTTAGCAACGCGCAGCGCGTCTACGTATACTTGCGTTGCCCACGCAGTCGCCACATCTGCGTATAACTCGTGAAGCACTACATTGCGATTATCTACTAATCTCTAGAAGACTGACGCACAGCGCATCCACACATACGTGAGTTGCCCACGCAGTCCGCCGCGCATAATCATATCTAGCGCGCAAACTCATTCTAGCTGATTTAGGTGCGCCTGTAAAGAGTTTGTAGATAACACTCTTGCAAAATAATTCCATTTATGCTATAATAGGGGTATATGATGGCACCAGCATCCAATGTAACCGCCGATACAGACGTGCACTATCCGAATACCGTGCGCGCTTGCCAGCTAGTCGAGCAATCGTGGCGTAACACGGCAACACTGTACGGCTATGAAGAATATGATATTGACACAGAGTCAAAATTACAGAATCGTCGCCGTTACGACATCGTAGCGGGCGCTTTCAGCGTATCGACATATCCGAGCGCAGCATATCTGTTGCGCTACGAGCATGCCGGCTGCGAGTCGCCGCGGGCTGATGTCGAAGCAATCGCTATCGCCAAGCGCGGTCTCGACGCTATGGGTATCAAGCGTTCGGCTTATAATTTGCGCATCAATGACTCAGAGATGCTCGATTTGCTACTGAGCGAATACCTTGATCTTGACGCCGTACAAACTAGCCTGATGGCGCGCCTGCTGGCACAGAAGCGAACATTAGCCCCAGATAAGTTTCGCGACCGCGCGATTGATATCGTCGGGTTGTCGCACTCTAGCGAAGTTCTACAAAAATTATCTAAGCTTTTGACCGCCAGGTCGGCCGAAGACCTACCAGAAGTTATCCGCCATAGTGAATGTTATGTGAATTTAGTGGCATTGTATGAACGGTTAGAGCGGCTGGGAATTGATAACGTTATCCTCGATATCACGCTGGCGCATCCAGAATACACTGGCGGTATTATTTTCGATTTCACCGAAGCTGATGCTATGCATAGTGCCTTGCTGTATAAGGGTGGGCGCTATGTCAATAACGACTTGCAAAGTTCGGTCGGTGGCCAATCAGACATGTCGAATATCATTGAGCTGCTAGCGCGCCATACTGGTATGCGTCATCTCGAGAGCGCTACGCAAGCTTACATCGTGACTGTAGGCAATGTGCTTGACGACGCTGAACGAATCGCCGAAAAGCTGCGCAGCGAGCGGGTTTCGGTCGAGGTTGATTATACTGGCCGGCCGATTGACCGCCAGATCAAAGAAGCTATTAAAAAGCGCGTCCGCTACGTGATGACGGTTGATGAGCAGTCTGTCGCCAAGGGCTTGTATAACCTGCAAAATATTCGCGAAAACAGCGAACAGCAAGTCAGCTTCGAGCGGGTAGTCACCGCTGTCAGCGATCGCCGCCATCATCAGCAGTACGACGAAGACGACGATGTTTTCGACTTGTCAGATATCTTGTAGCTTGTCCAAAATAGCCAGCCTGAGTATAATCTGTTATAATACGTCGTTATGAAGACGACTGTGAAGAAATTATCGGCCACCCGCGTCCTGGTAACGGTAGCGGCAGGCCAGCCGGAGCTCGAGACGGCAGAACAAGTTGCGCTCAAGCGGATGGCTAAAAAAATCAAAGTTAACGGCTTTCGCCAGGGCCACGTGCCGATCGCGGTAGTCAAAAAGCACGCCGACCCGCACACGCTTAGCCAAGAGACGTTAGAGGCGGCAATTAATCGCGCTGTCGCCGAGGCATTCCTGAGCAACAAACTGCAAGTACTTGACCGCCCAGAAGTCGAGCTGAAGAAGTTCGTACCTGGCGAGACGCTGGAATTTACGGCCGAGGCTGATATCATGCCCGAGGTTAAGCTTGGCGATTACAAGAAACTCAAAGCAACCAAAAAGGCAATCAAAGTTGACAAAAAAGATGTCGAAGAAGTAATTGAACGCATTCGTAAAGGCTTGGCTGAGAAGACTGAAACCACCGAAGCAGCACGAGACGGCGACGAGGTGATTATTGATTTCGTTGGCAAGCGCGACGGCAAAGCTTTCCAGGGCGGCACCGGCAAAGATTATCCGCTGACTATCGGTAGCGGCACTTTTATCCCGGGTTTTGAAGAAGCGCTAGTTGGCCTCAAAGCGGGCAATAAAAAGGACGTCGCCCTGCAATTCCCGAAAGATTATCATGCCAAAGACCTGGCGGGCGCCGACGTAGTGTTTGAAACGACTATCAAGAAAATCAACAAGGTAGAATTACCCGAGTTGAATGATGAGTTTGCTGCCAAGGCTGGCCCTTATACCTCGATGGACGATTTGCGCCAAGATATCGAAGCCGAAATCACTGCGCAGCAAGAGCGCCAAGCGCTAGACGAATTAAAAGACGATTTGGTTAAGCAATTAGTAGCAGCCAGCGATGTGGCTGTGCCAGACGTACTGCGTCAAGATCAGATCCGCTCGTTAGAGCAGGATTTGGTGCAAAATTTACGGTACCGCGGCATGACGCTGGATCAATACTACGAATCGCGCGGATTTGCTAACCGCGACGCCTGGGTCGAAGCAGAAGCTAACGATACAGCCGAAGCGCGCATCAAAGCTGGACTAGTACTAGCCGAGCTAAGCAAAGAGCTGGCAATCGAAGCAACCGCCGACGAGTTGGCAGCGCACATCAATGCTTACAAGCAACAATACGCTAATAACACCGAAATGGCTAAACGTTTCGACCAGCCAGAAGCCCAGCGCGAAATCGCCAACCGTTTGATCACTGAGAAGACCGTTGATAAATTGGTTGAGCTAAACGCTCCAGATACTAAGAAAGCAAAAACTGCGAAAGCTGCCGGCAAAGGCAAAGCGGATAAACCCGCTAAGGCTAGTAAAAATAGCAAAGACGGCAAACCGGCTGGCAAGAAATCTAGCGCCAAAGCAAAGAAATCAGAAGCGGCAAGCAAGTAGCAGATAGCCTGCCAAAAATACCTCGCTAGCGTAAGCGGGGTATTTTGGATATGGTATAAAATACTGCCAAAAAAGACTAACAGCCCCGCCCCCGGCGAGACTGTTAGTCTGGCAGGGGCGGGGCTCTATGCCCCGTTCTCGCTCTGCTGCGGGCGAGCCGTCCGCCGCTCCTGGATGGTGTGGCCGGCGTCAATCAGGGAGACGCCGACACAGAATAGAAGGCAGCCCCAGAGCGGGGTGCCTACGGCGTGGGCCCCCCCCGGGGCCGCGGCCCCCCCGCGCAAGAATGCACAAAAGCCCACCCCCCCCGACGGAAAACCCCCCACCCCCAGGCGGGT
>CAUSWA010000026.1:0-6457 GCA_963535445.1 uncultured Candidatus Saccharibacteria bacterium
CTTCTTCTGAGTCCGCAAGCTCAGGCCGCACATCTCGCCTTCGAATACTTCTTTGGCTTCCTGCTGCTGCCGCTGAACGTTAGCGACCTCTACCTCGGCAAGCTGCTCGCCGCCGCGCTTGACGCGCACTAGCAAATTCGGCGCTACTTTGCCGCTGGTTACTTCGCCGCCGCAAATTACCTCGTCGCGCATCGTCCGGAAGACGCCTTTGACTTCTAATACGCCGACCTCCGTCTCGACCACCTCTGGCGACAGCAAAGCTTCCATATTTTTGCGGGCATCGTCTAGCAGTTCGTAAATCACTTTGTAAGTACGCACCCGCACGTGATCACGGCTCGCCAAGCGCTTGACCGCTGGCGGTATCTCGACATTAAATCCGTAGATGATAGCATCTGAGCTATCAGCCAGGCGCACGTCGCTCTCGTTGATATTGCCGACGCCGCTGCCAATAATTCGCAAATCAATAGCACCGCCCGTATCAACCAGCCGCAAACTATCCATCACCGAGGCTAGCGAACCCTGCACGTCAGCCTTGACGATGACGTCGAACTCTTCGCTGTCGTGCTTTTGAGTCATCATTTTCAGCAAATCGGCGCCAGTGACGTTGGTGCTGGCAGCTTGCCTTTCTGCTTCAATTTTAGCCTGCTCTACCTGGGCGCGAGCAATCTTCTCATTCTTTACTACAGTGAAGACATCGCCGAACTGCGGCAATTCCTTGAATCCGGTAACTGTCACTGGCGTTGACGGGCCAGCCAATTTTAGCGCCTCGCCGCGAAAATTCGCCAGCGTGCGCACCTTGCCGTATGATGTACCGGCAACCAGAAAATGGCTTGGCTTCAGCTGGCCTTGCTCGACTAGCAGATTAACCACCGAACCGCGCCCCTTTTCCATGTGCGCCTCGATCACCAAACCCTCAGCCGGAACGTCAGTATCGGCTTTCAGCTCTTCCATATCGGCCACCAACAACACCATATCTAGCAATTTATCGATATTTTCGCCAGTTTTAGCGCTAATCGGCACCATAATCGTGTCGCCGCCCCATTCCTCTGGATTCAGCTGGTATTCGCTGGCTAATTGAGCTTTAACGCGGTCGATGTTGGCACCTTCTTTGTCGATTTTGTTAATAGCTACGACAATTTTAGCATTGGCATTGCGCGCGAATTTAATCGCTTCGACCGTTTGCGGCATCACGCCGTCGTCGGCCGCCACCACAATCACCACTACGTCGGTCAAAACCGCGCCGTGCTGGCGCAGCGCCGCAAAAGCCTCGTGTCCTGGCGTATCTAGCAGCGTGATTACGCGATCGCCGCGCTTGGTTTGGTAAGCGCTGATATGCTGGGTAATTCCGCCTGCTTCGCTAGCTACGGTTTTCATGCCGAGGATTGTGTCTAGCAGCGTAGTTTTACCGTGATCGACATGCCCCATCACTGCTACAATCGGCGGCCGCAGCGATGCCTTGGCAGACGGCTTATGCAAATGTTGCACTGGCGCAGAATTAACTTCTTTTCGCTTCAATTGCACGGCAATTTTCAACTCCTCGACGATAATTTGCGCCGTCTCGAAATCAATCCGCTGATTGATTGTCGCCACGATACCGTTTTTGAACAATTCACCGACAAGCTGCGTTACTGGCAGGTTCAGAGCCTCGGCCAATTCTCCAACGGTAATAGAATCGGCAATCATCAGAACTTTCTCTGGCTGGCTCATATTTCTCCTTTCTACCCGCAGCTTATCGGGACAATTATCCGCTAGATGCGCGGGCTGTTACTTGGTTTTCTTTTTCTTGCCGCCCAAACTCAGGCTAATTTTGCGGCCTTCGCGGTCAATGTCGAGAATTACGAATTCTTTGCGCTCGTTCAAGGTAAAGACCTTCTCGGGATCAACATCGTTGCCGCTGCCAAGCTCCGAGATATGCACTAGCGCCTCGACAGCCGGGCTAATCTGGACAAAGGCGCCAAACGGTGTAATCCGCGTGACTGTGCCTTCGACTTTTTGGCCTTTTTCGAGCTTCTCAACCTCGTCGAGCCACGGGTCTTTGGTCAGCTGCTTGACACTCAAGCTCAAACGGTCTTTGTCAATCGAGATAATTTTAGCTTCAACCGACTGGCCGACTTTGACGTAATCATTCGGATTACCAACACGCTCCCAGCTGATCTCTGAAATGTGAATCAACCCTTCGATACCATCTACATTAACAAACGCGCCGAAATCTACTACGCCCGTTACCACGCCTTTGACCGTATCACCAACCTTCAGCGTAGCAAAACGCGCCGCCAAGCCGTCTTTGATGGCTTCTTTCTCGGAGAAAATCAATTTGTTAGTCTTGCGGTCGCAATCTAAAATACGCACTTTCATCGGCCGGCTGACCAGCGCGTTCAAGCGAGCCAAAATTTCGTCTTTGTCGGCGCTGCCAACGCGTGGGTAATGCTCGGCGCTCAGCTGCGATACCGGCAAGAAGCCGCGTACACCCTCGTACTCGACCAGCAGTCCGCCGCGGTTAGCGTCGTACGGTGTAATTTCAACAATCTCAGCGGCATCAAAGTGAGCTTGGATTTCTTCCCAGCCGCGGTCTTTGGCTGCTTTGCGCAAACTTAGTAAGCTGTAGCCGTTATCAAGCTCGGAATCAATCACGCTAGCCGATACTTCGTCGCCAACATTCAGCTGGCGGCCGAAGCCGACTTCGCGGCGCGGCACATAACCTATGCCGTGCGCACCCAAATCTACTAATACTTCGTGTTTTCGCACGCTCAAAACGTGCCCAGTTACCATCTCGCCAGCAACTAGCTGTTTCGCATTGTCGCCCGCCAAGAGGTCGTCCATCGTAATCGTGGCCTTTGCCATAAATACGTCATCAGCAGATACCCGGGATTCGGGTAAACTCTGCCAATTCTCCTTTCTTAAATTTAATATTTCTCGAGCAACACAAAACAATGCGCACTCAGCCACTTACCAGTATACCTTATCCGACCTCTAATGTCTAGATGAGGCGGCGCGATTTGACGTAAGCAACCCCCAGCCCCAGCAAGCCAGCGCCAGCTACAACTGCCAGCACATCATCAACCGGGCCAGTCTTTGGCAAACTGCTGGCTTCATGGCCAGTTTTCGGCAGCTTGTTGTTAATAGCAGCAGACGAACCTGTTGCCGAGTTATTAGAGTCGCTAGAAACAGTGCTAGAAGCGCTGGAATTGGAGTTGGAATTGGAAACCGGAGTCGAATTATTAGAATTGCTGCTAGTAGAGGCGCTCGATGTGTCCGATGCGCTTTTTTGATCGCTCTGGCTGGCCGCGCCAGCGTTAGATTTCTGTGCTAGATCCGAACTGTTGTTACTTTTGTTCTTGTCTTCTTGCTTTTTCAATGTATCAGCAAGCGAGTTTTTTTTCTTCTCGTCTTCCTTAGGCTTATTAGCTTCAGTATTGCTCTGGTTTGTATCTTTTTTTGGCGCTGGCGCAGTGTTGCTGCTTTGCTCGTTTTGAGTTTTTTGGTCGTTTTTGGCAGTTTCAGATTGAGACGTTTGTGCCGTTTGCTGCGTATCTGTCGAATTCAATTCGCCCGAATGGCGCACCATGTACACGCCGCCAACAAACGCCGCTGCTAGCGCCGTCCCCACCAGCACAAAACCAATCACTGAACCTTTCTCGCTACGATGTGCCACTTTACTGTTATCCTCTCATAATTACCTTACTTTTCTATATTATACACCTTTTCTGCGATAATATCAACTATACGCTATACTATCGTCTGTGATACGATAGATTCATGATAGTAACAATCGATACTGGCGGGACAAAGACGCTCGTCACCTCTTTTGCCGATAACGGGCACATGGGCAAACCGCTTAAATTTCCCACTCCCAAGGAGCCAAAAGCTTATGTCGCTGAGCTAAAACGCGTAGTCCGCGAACGCTATTCAGACAAAAAAGTCGATGTTATAGTTATCGCTCTACCTGGTATTATCAAGAATGGCACTGCTGTCTGGTGCCAAAACCTCGGCTGGGCAGATTTTCACGCTTCCCGCCTGCTGCGAGACCTGCTGCCAGGCGTGCCGGTGCTCATCGAAAACGATGCCAACCTAGCTGGGCTCGCCGAAACGCGGCTTTTGCGAACAATCCCTAACTGTTCGCTTTATGTCACAGTTAGTACTGGTATCGGTACTGGCGTTTGTACTAACGGCTACATTGACCCGGGCATGCGCTACAGCGAAGCCGGCCGCGCGCTCGTCGAATATGGCGGCAAGATCCACTCGTGGGAAAGTTTTGCCTCTGGACGAGCCATTGTCGATGCTTATCACAAATTTGCTCGCGACATCACCAGCAAGCGCACCTGGAAAAAAATCGCTGATCGCATTTCGCGCGGTTTTCTAGCAGTGATTCCGATAATCCAGCCAGATGTCATTATCATTGGCGGCAGCGTTGGCACTTATTTTGAAAGGTACGGAGACTACCTGCGCGATATTCTGACTTCGCACCTGCCGCCGCACATTCCATGTCCAAAGATCATTCAAGCACGCCACCCCGAGGAGGCGGTTGTCTACGGATGTTATTACTATGGCAAAGATTACTTGGCTCTCGCAAAAAATAAGCGCTGACGCCGCCCAGCCGCATCTTGAGCATCTCACCCTAGTACCGGGTGAGATATTTCGTTGGAATTATACCGCTTGTGCTATTACTTATAACCCTAACGACCCTCATGCCTGCCAGCGCTTGCTCCATGAATACGGGCATGCTCTGCTCAATCATTCTGGCTATTCTCGCGATATTGAACTAATCGCTATGGAACGCGCCGCTTGGCAAAAAGCACTAGAAACCGCAGCTAAATTTTCGGTAGCAATTGATAGCGAATTAATTGAAGATGATATTAACACCTACCGCGACTGGCTTCATTCCCGTTCGCAATGCCCGCATTGCCAGTCAACCGGCTTGCAGACCGGCCCAAACAAATATTCCTGCCTGGCCTGCGGCCGTTCCTGGCGAGTAAACCAAGCCAAACTATGCCAGCTGCGCCGCTGGCTTGAATGATCCTGCTTGACAAGATAGATTATCAACTATCCCGAAATACTAACGTATGTAAAAAAATGAAGTCAGTAGTTGTCTGTAAAACTAAAAGCACCTCCGTGATGGAGGCGCTTTTTGTATAGCCAACTAGCTTTATGCCGCCAGAGTGACGTCATTCTGTGTAATATTCGCTTTCGCTTTACCGCGGCGGCTAATGCGGCCGCCTTTAGCGCCAGCGATACGAGCTAACTGCGGATTAGCGGCAAAACCGCCCGTGTGCCCGTTTTGTCCGCCTTTACGGCCAATTTTTGCATAAAAATTTGGGTCTTTGGCTAGATTTTTTTGAGCTGCTTTCTTGCCGCCAACTTTTGTTCCTGCCATATTGTTGTCTCCCGCCCGCTCCGGGCAATATTAAAAGGGCTCGCCTACCTCTGTAAGAGATAAGTAAACCCTCGCTTTATCTCACATATGTTATATGTACTCTTTTATATTAGCACAAACGAGACAAAATGTCAATGGTTACAAATTATGAAATTATGGTATAAAAACCATTGCGTTTATCCGTCTGGTGCGATATTATAGATATGCACCTGTTTGAACCTTCAAAACTACGAGGTTCACCACAAATACAATTCTCGTTTTCTGCGAGATCCGAGAATATAAAAATAACGCTCTCGAAAGAGCGTTATTTTATTTGCCAAGCGATCACGACACGCAGCAACAATCCCCGAGCCTGCTCAGTTCAGAAAAAATGCCCTAAGTGCTATCGGACAATCTGTAGTTTTGCCGCTAACAGACAGCGGTACTAAACACGTCAGCCAAAAATAAAAACCACCCTTTCGGATGGTTTTTATATAATTCGGCACCGTGCTAGATTCCCACTTGCGCAGTATTATCGCCGCTGAGGAGCTTAACTTCTGTGTTCGGAATGAGAACAGGTGTTTCCTCCTCGCCATGGGCACCGAAGGAGGGGGTTTAAAGCGCTTGGTTCCACATATAATCGCGTGGTGGGCCAAACCCCTTCCTTCGATGTCCTTGTTCGGCTAGCTCGTGCCTATAGAAAGATTAACGTTGGTGCGAACACCAATTACTAGTTAAGTCTACCTTATCCACGCTATCAATGCAAGCATTAACCTCGTAGACAAGGACATAAAAAGGCAATGGGACTATTAGTATGCTTCGGCTCCATACATTACTGCACTTCCACCTTGCACCTATCAAACAGATAGTCTATCTGTGTCCTCATAGGGAAATCTAATCTTGAGGTCAGTTTCGCGCTTAATATGCTTTCAGCGCTTATCTGGTCCGCACATAGCTACCGGACAATGCAGCAGGTGGCCACAATCCGTACACCAGCGGTGCGTTCACCCCGGTCCTCTCGTACTAGGGGCAAATCCTCGCAAATTTCCTGACGTCCATACCGGATATAAACCGAACTGTCTCACGACGTTCTGAACCCAGCTCGCG
>CAUSWA010000027.1:0-6359 GCA_963535445.1 uncultured Candidatus Saccharibacteria bacterium
CACTCTTCACCGCGATAGATCACTGCCGACTGGCCAGGCGCCACAGCTCGTTCGGCAGACTCTAGATGTAGCGTGTCGGCACTATATATAGCGTTAATAAGCGCCCCGCGGTGGCGCAACCGGACCTGTATTCGCGTATCTTCAGTCAAAGGTTGATTGATCCAGTGAATATCTGTCAGTTTAATCTCAGTTCGCCATATGTGTTCGTCGTTGATATTACGGCTAACGTAAACTTCATTCTTGTCCATATTTTTGCCAACCACATAATACGGCAACCCGCCGCCAACATCCAGACCATGTCTTTGACCAAGCGTATAAAAAATTGCACCGTCATGCCGGCCAAGCACCCGGCCCGATTCTTTGTCAATAATATCGCCCGGACGCGTCATAATATACTGGCTAAGAAATTCGCGCATACCGACATTGCCAACGAAGCACACACCCATAGATTCTTTTTTGCGAGCTGTCCATAGGCCGCGATCTTTGGCAATTTGGCGCACTTCAGGTTTGGTCAGATTTCCTAATGGGAACACGGTTTTCGCTAATGCTTCAGACGTCACGCGATATAAAAAATAAGTTTGATCTTTGTTATCGTCGCGAGCACGAAGCAAGCGTGCAGTATCTGCTAAACGTTCAACCCGCGTATAATGACCAGTTGCGATATAGTCCGCCCCCGCCGCCAGCGAAGTCTCTAAAAATAGTTTAAACTTGACTTCTTGATTGCACATGATGTCTGGGTTTGGTGTCCTGCCAGCACGATATTCGTCAAGCATGTAATCAACAACTTTTTGGCGATACTGTGTTTCGAAATCAAATACTTTAAAATCAATTCCTAATTGCACTGCCACCCGCTTGGCATCAGCCAAGTCCTCAGCCCACGGACACTGCATACCAGGTAGATCCTGACTCCAGTTTTTCATATAAACGCCAGTGACATCATAGCCCTGGTCAATTAATAATGCTGCCGCGACGCTACTGTCGACGCCGCCGCTCATACCAACATAAACGCGCGGCTTGGTCATCCCGCTACTACCCCAACGGTCTTCACTAGTTCTTGCAACGCCAACTGCCAACCTATAACAGTTGTCCACCACTTATTCGACCATTGATTATCTACAGCAACTGGATGACTACGCGTTAGTATATTTGGCGCTTCTTTGGTAAACTCAATCGAAACTCGCCGCGAGTGGTAAGCACTTGTCACCAGAATTACCGATGATATTTGCTTTTGTTTGAGCAGCCTAACGGTTTGCACGGCATTCTCGGCAGTTGTTTCGCTGGTTTCCTCTATCAGGATATCACTAGCTGGTACGCCCGCAGTGATAGCCTGCCTCTTCATTGCCCGAGCATTACTCGGGCCAGTTTTATCAGCTGCTGCACCAGAGAAAACTAATTTGTGCGCCCAGTTATTCTTGTACAATCGCACCGCTTCAGCAGTACGAGCGCTGGTATCGCCGCCGCTCACCGCTACGATCGCATCGGCTGCCGCACACTGTTGGCGTGCCGCATCTGGAATATCGCCACAGCCTTGTAAATCGTTCTTTGATAAAAACAAAGTAATACCGATGATTATTGCAGCCGAAACAATAGCCAGCGTAACGATAGCTATTAAAAATCTTTTCACGCTAACCTGGCCTTTTCTGTATTAATCGCAGCGATAATTTCTTGGGCAGCCGTCGTGCACGTTTCAGCATCCGATAAGCGGCCCAGTGTCAAACGCAAACTGCCGTCCGCCGCTTCTGGCGCTAAGCCAATCGCTTCTAGCACGTGCGAACGCGTCCCGGAATTCGCGGCGCAAGCACTGCCAGTCGCTACCAGCACCCCTTTTCGCTCTAGCATAAAAACTAACCGTTCGGCATCAATTCCGGGGAATGATATATGCAAATGACTTGCCAGGCGATGTTTTTGATCGCCGGAGACAATCGCCCACGGAAAAGCTTCTGTCAGCTGATTTTGCAGCTGGTCGCGCAACTGGCGCAAGCGCTTATTCTCAGAATTACGATGTTGCTGCGCTAATTCTAACGCTACTGCAAAACCAATGGTGCCCGCAACATTTTCGGTACCGCTGCGCAAGCCCCGCTCTTGCCCGCCGCCGCGAACTAGCGGCCGCAAGCGTATCATCCGATTACACCAAAGCAAACCAACTTGTTTCGGGCCATAAATCTTACCAGCATTTAGCGTCAGCGCATCAACGCCTAGCCGCGCTACATTGATGTCAATCTGCCCAGCCCCTTGCGAAGCATCAGTGTGCAGATAGATTGGCGTCAGCTCACCCGCTTCAAACCGGCGGCGACGCTCAGTACGGACAACTTCAGCAATGTCGCGTAGCGGTTGAACGGTACCAAGTTCGTGATTAGCGATAGCGATAGTTATTAGCTGCGTATCTGGCCTAATAGCTGCTTGAATATCGCGCGGCGCAATATTACCTTTTTTAGATGGAGCCACCAGTGTTACATTATCAGCAAGCGCTTTCAGTACTGCATCATGCTCAATGGCACTTGATACGATATGCCCGTCAATGCTATTTATCATCAAATTAATAGACTCTGTAGCGCCAGCCGTCACAACCAGCTCGCTAGCCTGTCCGCCAAGACAAACAGCCAAACGATGCTTAGCTTTATTATAAGCGCGCTTGACTTCCACCGCTGGAGCATACGGCGCCGAAGGATTATAAAACATCTCAGAGAAATACGGCTGCATCGCCGCCAAAACGCGCTCGTCTAGAGGCGTGGCAGCAGCATGGTCGAGATAGATTATCGATGATTTCACGCTTTCTATTATACCAATTTTTCGCCGGTCTCGGGATCTCGCTTGTAAACTTGGCGGGCAACTTGCTCATAATACATTTGCGTAGCGATACTAAAATTACGCAATTCATCACCCTCGAGGTATGAATAACGCGGACCAGGTTGAGTTTTTAAGATACCTCGATCGGTTACTTCATATTTGATCGTGTGGGTTTTAAGTTTGTGCTTGGCATCAATCCATTCCTCATGCCACATCCATGTTTTTTCGTCCAGGCAAAAGAACTCGCGGCGATGACCTTTAGGAATCTCGCCGAAAAGCGCCGAGCCAATTTCACTCTCTAGTACTAGCAGTTCACGTTCACTAAGCTTTTTGAGCGGACGTTTCTTACGAAATTTCAATTGCGGTAGACCCAACGACATATCGTCACCGACAATCAATTTGATAGTTTTTTTAAGTACGCTTTTTACCATAACTCAAGCCGCGCGTTCAAACTCCTTAAGATATTTTGCGTAATTCGCTTCATAATCCAAGCGAAGGTTTGCCACCCCTTGACTCGCCCGAGCAATAACCTCCTCTGGAGTACGCGGCTCATCTTCTAACTGCTTGGCTGGCGATTCAATATAATCAACCGACAGTGAATCGATAGTCTGCTCAGGTTTTATCGGTTCGGCCTGTCGGCGAGCCAGTTCGCCTAATCGTTGTAATTCAGGGTTACTAGCATAAGTATTATTCTCATAATTAAAACTACCGACATTTTCTGCCGGTATTTTATTAAACTTACTCCTGTACTTCAAATCTTCATTCATAGGCTTACCCCAAAAACTTGCCGTGCGTTGCGAGTCGTAGCGGCCGCAATCTCCTCAACACCAAGACCGCGAGCTTGCGCATGAAACTCTGCTACCTGCCTCACATACGCTGGTATATTCACTTTACCACGAAATGGCGCTGGCGTCAAGAAAGGTGCGTCAGTTTCAAGAACTAAGCGTTCAAGCGGAATTTGGTTAAACATTTTCTGTTGATTTTTATTTTTAGTAAAAGTGCTTATGCCGTTAACACCAACGTATAAACCACGATCCAGCTCATGCTGCAAATTTTCCTCAGAATCGGTAAAGCTATGCAAAATGCCGCGCAAACCTTTGAATTCATCGAAAATCGGCCAAAAATCCGCCCAGACTGCGCCAACAGCGGCTTTTTCGTCGCGTACATGAAAACTAATCGGCAGGTTAAAATCTCGCGCTACCTCGAGTTGCCACCGCAAAACGCTCTGTTGTATGTCACGCGGACTATTATCATAAAAATAATCCAAACCAATTTCACCAATGCCGACGATTTCATCGCGATTGCCTGCTACCAATTGGCACAATTCCTCGACGTTATTTGTCGCTGCGTCGTGCGGGTGAATGCCGACGACTGGCCAAACAAAATCATGCATCCTAGCAAACTCTAGAGCCTGACGCGAACTGCGCAAATCCGTACCAACACAAATCATCGCTACGCCATTCTTCACTGATTCCTGGTAAGCTTTCTCGCACGCCGAAGCGTTATAGAACTCGCTATCATGAATATGACAATGCGTATCAACTAAGCGAAGCAACGAATTCATTTGGCTTATTTCTTTTTACTAGATGCCGTTTGCGGATCGGGCGTATGAATATAGATTTTTGGGAAAAGTGGTGCTGCTTTCTCGGGCACAACTCCTGCCGAGAACATCTTGTGAATAGTACTAGCGGTCACTGGCATAAACGGAGTTAGCAAATCAGCAATTTCCTCAAGCGCACCAACAGCGTAAGATAAAATTTCCGATAAATGCTCGGCAGCATCAGTGTCTTTTTGGCGCTTCTTGGCAACTTCCCACGGTTTAACATCATCAATATATTGATTAAGTGCTCGCACCTGTTGCCATGCTTCGTCTATTGCTCGATCAAAATCAAGCGCTTCCATCGCCTGGCGGTATGGCCCCATATCGTGTCCTGGGCGAGGAATCTCGCCAATTACACCCGACTGATAACGCTGAATCATAGCAATAACCCGCTGCACTAAATTACCGAGATCATTACCCAGCTCTCCATTATAAGCCTTCTCAAACTTCTCCCAGGTGAAGTCGCCGTCATCCTTGGTTGGAATATGCCGCGAAAAGTAATAGCGAAAAGCGTCAACGCCGTAATCCTTGATAATCTCCATCGGATCGACGACATTACCAACAGTTTTGCTCATCTTAGCACCGCCCACATTAACGAAACCGTGCACTAACAACGTCTTCGGCAGCGGTAGACCAACCCCTAATAGCATCACTGGCCAAATACCGGCATGAAAACGCAGGATATCCTTGCCAATCACTTGCACGTCAGCTGGCCAAAAATCTTTCCACTCCGGCTGATCCGGGTAACCTAGCACCGTGATGTAATTAGCTAAGGCGTCCAACCAGACATACATCACCTGGCTGTCGTCTCCTGGTACTGGTACTCCCCAGGTCAGACTCTTGCGCGGCCGGCTAATTGATACGTCGTGCAAACCGTCTTTCATTAATTCCAGAAACTCTTTTTTGCGAAACTCTGGTACAATTTTCATTCGACCCGACTCGATTGCTTGGCGGACTTTATCAGTATAGGCGCTCGCTTTCAAATAATAGTTCTCTTCGCTAACTTGTTGATAAGGCGTTTGGTGGTCAGGACAAACCCCGCCAGTTTCTTGAACTTCTTTATCAGTAAAGAAAGCTTCATGACCCATACAGTACCAGCCGTTGTAAGTACTTTTATAAATCAGCCCCGCTTGGTCCAACTGTTTCCAAATATAGCGCACCGCCCCCATATGATGTGAATCAGATGTACGGACAAAATCAGTATATTCGGCGTGTTCAGCATCCATCAGTATCTTGAAATTTTGATGAGTCTGATCGACATATGCTTGCGGCGTCAGATTTTGTTCGGCAGCCTTGGCGGCGATTTTATTACCATGCTCATCAGTGCCAACCTGAAAGCGCACTTTTTTGCCTTTCTGCTGCTGGTAGCGCGACCAGATATCTGCAAGCAAATAGTCTAGCGCATTACCGATATGCGGCTTGCCATTGACATATGGAATCGCCGTTGTGATATAAAGATTCTTTCCCATTGCTTCTAAGTATATCAGAGGCGACAGAAGTTTACTAGCACATTATCACCCCGCAATACAAACCTGATCAGCAACAACCGAACCTACATCTTGAACTAATTTTCGTCTTTGATATTTCCTGATTCGACACTAGTTTTCTGAAAATAGTAGAGAAGCCATCTTTTCGCTTTCCCTGCCTATATTACGGACGTTTCGCTTGCTTCTTGAACAAAACAATACCAGAAACTACAAAGATAGACGCCGCCAAGACAAACAACACTGTATTTGAGCCCGTTTCAGCCAGTCTGGCACCAGGCGATTTTGGCGACTCCGGAGACAGCGTAGAGGCAGGCGCGGGGTTCTTCGTCCACTTTGCATACAAGGTCAAGTCATTGTCTGGCATCGTATCGTTCGCAAAGTCCCAAGCAGTCGTAAAAGCAGTATCTGTGTACCAGCCGGCAAAAGTGTAGCCAGAGCGGGTCGGGGCGACCGGCGGTCTGAAAGGATACGTATAGCCTACCATC
>CAUSWA010000028.1:0-6247 GCA_963535445.1 uncultured Candidatus Saccharibacteria bacterium
AAATATGATCATATCTCTTAGCGGACTTTCGACGCCAGCTATAACCAAGAAAGCGGCCAGCGAAGCAACAAAACTAACCCACAGTACTATTTCGTGCTGCTTATCAGACTGCTTTTGGACATACATCGATATGACAGACCAAACCATATTACCAAGCGCCGCTACCCCAAGCGCTACACCCATAACCAGCCTGTCGTTATTCGATAAGTAAAGCGCAAAACTAGCAGTCATCGCCATCAGCAGCACGCGCGCCGTCGTTAGTTCATACGTGCGCATATCCTTTGATTTCTCGACGAGAGCAACAGTAAAATAATATATAACGCTGATGAGCAGCAGCATGCTGACGTCAAGCGTGCCCATATGCACCGACGAACCGATAGCGAGAAGCAAAGTGGACGGGACGATAAATGGATCAACCAGCGTCAACGGCTCGGTGAATTGGCGTGGAAAATGATTAGAAAAATACGCAGCCAAGGTCATCAGGCATCCGAACAATAGCACCGCAGCATAATACCACACCAACTGAGCATGCATAACAGCCGGCAAGCTAGTTATCAGCGTGAACATCGACAGCAGCGAAATATAGGCGAGCGGCTGGCTATTGAGCCTGACCGTAGCATCAACGCATAAGAAAGTGCCGATGAAGGAGGTGATAAGCCAGCACAATGCCGGATCAATCCCCAAGAGTAAATGCATGCTCCAGCCACCAATTGGCACAGCAGCCAGCGCCGTACCAATAAACGCCGTTGAGGCTGGCTTTAAGATCGGCAATCGGGCGTACAACACCTGGCCAATGGCATAATAGACAAAAATAAACAGCCAGACCAAGCTAAACCTGAGCTGCGCCGAAAGCTCAATCGTTTGCGCCAACAATAAGATACCGGCGGTTAGCAATAATGATGCCGTATAGAGCGCCACATTGATGGTGGTTTGACGATTTTTCTCTTTATCTTTATTGCTAACTGACGATGCCCACTTAGCAATTCGCACCTCTTTAGCAGGAACACTCACCCCTTCTTCAATTGGCGCGGCAGCAGTAGAAGACGCATCAGTAGAAGACGCAGCAGTAGTAGGCGATGAAACGGCAGACTTTTCCTCTTCGTTGCTAATTAGTAAAGAGCTGGTAGATTGTGAAGATGCAGCTTGATTATTGATAACAAGCTTGGCTTGGCCATCGCTGTCTTCAATTTTTGCATATCCATTCTGTGCATCGCGCACGCCGTCCCAGTAACCGCGCCGGTAATCCTCGGATTGACGAGGTAGTCTATTATTACCTCTCTGCGCTACCTTAATTATCACGATGACAATCACTAACAGAAAAATTAATTCCATGCTTAATTCCCCTTATGCTAATTTTAGTATAGCATGGGATGGCTTTTTCATGGAGAAATTTTCGAAAGAGGCACCGAACTATCGTAGCGATAACGTTTTTGCTCGCCTTTCAGAATCTCGTCTTAGTCGATTGCGCGCCGCCAACTACCGAAATTCCACCGCTCAACTGTGTCGTCCAGCGAAAAATATAATACCCCAGAGACTTGAGGTATTATATTAGCCTACATTAGACTCTGCTACTTCTCGTCGACCACTTCGCCTTCGACTGGTTCGTCTTTGTCAGACTTTTTGTCGTCCTTCGACTCATCAGCCTTTTTGTCTTCGGCAGCTTGCTGGTACATTTTGGCACCGATTGGCATGATGGCGTCCTGCAGTGCTTTGGCTGCCGCCTCTAGTTCGTCCTTGTCATCAGCGTCTTTATGCTTTTCCGCTTCCTTAACCGCTTCGTCAATCGCCTTTTTGTCGTCGTCAGAAATCTTATCTTTGAACTCATCCGGCATTTTCTTTGCCTGGTAGATAGCGTTTTCCAGCTGGTTTTTGGCGTCAACCGTTTCGCGCTTTTTCTTGTCTTCGTCGGCATGCATTTCGGCTTCTTTTTGCGCCTTTTCAATGTCTTCCTTGCTCATGTTACCTGAGTTTTGGATGGTAATTGATTGTTCCTTGCCAGTGCCTTTGTCTTTGGCAGTAACATTAAGGATACCATTCGCATCAATGTTGAACGTCACTTCAATCTGCGGCACGCCGCGCGGTGCTGGCGCGATGCCGTCAAGCACAAAGCGCCCCAAGCTCTTGTTGTCATTGGCAAATTCGCGCTCACCCTGCAAGACGTGGATTTCCACTTGCGGCTGGTTGTCGGCAGCGGTTGAGAACACTTCGCTCTTGCTGGTTGGCACAGTGGTGTTACGCTCGATCAGCTTGGTCGATACGCCGCCCATCGTCTCGATACCAAGGCTCAATGGTGTCACGTCCAGCAGTAGCACGTCCTTGACGTCGCCGGCCAGCACACCGCCTTGAATGGCTGCACCAACAGCCACCACTTCGTCTGGGTTGACGCCCTGCATTGGGTCTTTGCCAAACAACTTCTTTACCCGCTCAACCACCGCTGGCATGCGGGTCATACCGCCAACCATCACCACGTTTTGGATGTCTGATTTAGAGAGTTTGGCGTCTTTGAGTGCTTTTTCAACTGGGCCGTCAAGGCGCGCCAACAAATCTTTCACCAAATCTTCCAGTTTAGCCCGTGTCAAGCTCAGCTCAAAGTGCTTTGGCCCGTCAGCGTCAGCGGTAATGAACGGGATGTTCACCTCGTATTCGGTGACTGTCGATAGTTCTTTCTTAGCCTTTTCGGCTTCGTCCTTTAGTCGTTGCATGGCTGCGTTGTCTTTGCGCAGGTCAATGCCTTCTTTAGACTTAAAGTCATCCAGGAAATAGTTAACTATGATGTTGTCAAAGTCCTCGCCACCCAGGTGAGTATCACCATTGGTGGCTTTCACCTCAAACACACCGTCGCCGAGTTCCAGAATGGAAACATCAAAGGTGCCACCACCAAGGTCAAACACCACGATGGTTTCGTCATTTTTGCCTTTTTCCAGGCCGTATGCCAAAGCCGCGGCCGTTGGCTCATTGATGATGCGCTTGACTTCCAGACCGGCAATTTTACCAGCATCTTTGGTGGCTTGGCGCTGCGAATCGTCAAAGTAAGCTGGCACGGTGATGACCGCTTCAGTAACTTTTTCACCCAAGAATGCCTCAGCATCAGCCTTGATCTTACTAAGGATCATAGCTGAAACTTCTTCTGGTGTGTATTCCTTGTCGCCCATCTTTACCGCCACGCCGGTACCCTTTTTGACAATCTGGTACGGCATGATATCCAAGTCTTTTTGGACTTCCTTGTCGTTAAATTTACGGCCAATCAAACGCTTCACCCCGTAAATAGTGTTCTTTGGATTGGTCACCCGCTGACGCTGGGCCACTTGTCCGACCAAGCGCTCGCCCTTTTTATTAATCGCCACCACTGACGGCGTCGTACGATTACCCTCAGCATTAGCGATAACTTCTGGTTTACCCGCCAGCATATACGCAAAGGCGCTGTTGGTTGTGCCCAGGTCAATTCCGATAATTTTACCCATATGATTCCCCTTTCTTGTTTTGATCACATCTGGTTTTTCTTATATTCATTTTAGCACTCTTTTATGTCGAGTGCCAACTATTTCAGTATAAATAATTAGCACTCTGGTGTCAAGAGTGCTAATTTAGATTTTTGCATTACTGTCTATTTTGTAGTAGTTGGCTGGACTGGCGGCACTGCCGACGTCTTTCTGGCTAGTGTAATATATTGCACAACCGAAATAATATAAACTGCCGAACCAACCAAAATCAAACCGTAAGCAATCGTGTAAGTGCCGCCGGTGTTGCTGGCCAGTATAAACGTTGCATACGTGATAACAGCGCCAACCAGCGGAGCTAATGACGAAAAGGCAACCGATTTACGCGCCGCCAAAAGACTAGGGCTCAACTGCTTACCTCTGCCAATAGCAAACCAAACAAACGATCCAACCGCCATAGCTGCTATAGCAATTGTCACCAGCAAGAAAAAATATTCCGCATACGAATTAGACTCGCTAGCAGCTTTATTTATCTCTTCTATAGCTGCAGAATATTTTTTGACAGAGTTACGAATTTGCTCCAAATATTGGTTTGCGGCATTATAGTCTCTTTCGCGCAAAACGACAGCGATTTCGTCGAGCAGCACCTTAATTTCTCCGGCATACTTTTTAACTTCTGTTGACTTTTTGATGTATTTGACGCCTAGTTTAGAGGAGAAATTATGGCTAGCAACATCATTGAATGCCGACGATGCAGCGACGGTCTGAGTAATAACCGTACCATTAGCCACAGACTTCTCGTCATTTATTGCTTTTATAAAATCTACATAAGCCTTGTTCGAGACAGCGATTATATCAATGTCCGCTTGGTTTGCATAACTAGCTGCGCTAGCAAATGGGCCTCCAACCGATATCATGACAAACACAGCTAAAATTATCTTGAAAATTTTAAGCATGATTAGAATTATATATGCAAATTCGAGTTTTACCAACCGCCGCTGGCACCACCGCCAGAAAACCCGCCGCCGCCAAAGCTGCCGCCAGACGAGCCGCTACCTGACGAGCCGCTATCTAAACCTCCAGCAAGCCACCAATACCGCCGACGACTACCATTACTCCCATTACCTTTCAGGATAGCTATTACTATGATAGTAATAAAAATAACGATAAATAACATTGAAACAATTGACTCTCCATCTATATCATTGTCAGATAGATTCCTGCCTTCTGCTGCATCAATAATTCGCTTGACACCCGCCTCAACGCCGCCAGCATAATCGCCGCTGCGAAACTTTGGTGCGATTGTGTTACGGATAATTTGGCTAGCTCGCGCATCGGTTAACGAACCTTCAATACCATTGCCGACCTCGATTCGCATTTTACGGTCATTCTTGGCAATAAGCAGTAATACGCCATTACTCTTTTTCTTGTCGCCGATACCCCATTGGCGGGCTACTTTGAGGCTATATTCCTCTAGACTATCATCACTGCCAAGCGTCGGAATCATCAACACGCCAATTTGGAATGATTTTTTCTGGCGTTCGGCATTAATCAGCTGCGCAATGCGGTCAATATCTTCATTTGCCAAACTTTCCGTCTGGTCAATTATAGGACGTTCAATCGGCGGCGCAGCAGGCACTTCTAGTTTAGCGAAAGCCGTATTACTAAACAGGCAGCTAAATAACACTGCCAATGACAACAATCCAACTAAACCAATAACAGAGCTTCGCCAACGCATATCTAGTTTTCTTGTTTGGTTGAATTTGCTGCGTTGAAATCAACCGACGGAGCTTTATTAGCGCCAGCGTCCGACTCAAAATACGGTCGCTCCTTGAAACCGAACATACCCGCTAACAAATTTGTCGGGAAAGATTTAACCTTCGTGTTATATGATCTAGCAGCGTCATTAAAGTCATTGCGCGCCACAGTTATACGATTTTCTGTACCTTCTAACTGCGACTGCAAATCTCTGAAGTTTTCCGTTGCTTTGAGCTGCGGATAGTTTTCAGCTACCGCCAACAGCCGACTGAGCGACGAGCTAACCTCGCTTTGAGCCTGCTGGAATTTGGTTATGTCATCTGGATTATTGGCATCGACTTTGATTTGCGTAGCTTTAGCGCGCGCCTCGACTACCTTTGTTAATGTCTCTTGCTCGAAATTGGCCGCACCCTTGACGGTGTTCACGAGGTTAGGAATTAAGTCGCTGCGCCGTTGATATTGCGACTCAACCTTGCTCCACGCTGTATTAACCGACTCGCGGCTAGCCACCATGCCGTTATAAGACCCGGCAATCATCATCACTAGAAGTAATAGCACTCCTCCGATAATTGCTGGAATTTTCCATTTTTTCATCACGACCTCCTATGCGTTAATGATTAATTGTAGTTTAGCACAATTACAAGCCTATTGCCGCGTCACCTTAGTCATAGCGTCGCGAACCACCGCGCCATTCAATATATAGCCGGCGCGTAATTCCTCAGCGATAACTTCTTTATCGCCCTCAGCTGCTTCGTCAAACTGAACCGCTTGGTGTAGTTCGGGGTTGAACGGCGTGCCAGGTTTGGCATCTATTTTTTCTAATCCCAAATCCTTCAGCTGCTTGTCGAGCTGCTTCGATAAACCAGCCACGCCTTTTACCCAAGCGTTATCTGCTAGCTCTGCCGGCACATTAGCGATCGCCCGCTCAATCGTATCAATCACCGGCAATAATTTCATAATCGCCTTAGTCTGCCCTAGATCCTGGGCCGCCTGCTTTTCCGCCTCCACGCGCTTGCGATAATTCTCGAAATCCGCCCGCGTCCGCTGCAAAT
>CAUSWA010000029.1:0-5974 GCA_963535445.1 uncultured Candidatus Saccharibacteria bacterium
TCCGCCTCCACGCGCTTGCGATAATTCTCGAAATCCGCCCGCGTCCGCTGCAAATCTAGTGTTAACTCGCCCAGCTGCTGCTGCAAATCCTCGGTTCTTTCATCAAGTTTTTTGTGCTGCTTTGTCATTTTTTCCTCCTTATAATATCCCCTCCAGCATGGCGCCCGTCCGGCGTACCAGTTCCATCGTCCGGCGATAGTTTTGCCGCGTCGGACCGATGACGCCAATATAGCTGCTGTCGCTAAACGTCGAGCGGAATTTGCTGATAATCAGCGTAGCGCCGCTTGCTTTACCAATCGGGTTTTCGCTGCCGATAAATACATTCAGCGGCTGGTTGGGCGCGGCTTCGGCCAGCCATGGCTCGATATTATCAATTAGCCTAGCAATCGCCTGCACATGATCGCCGCCAGCGAACTCCGGCTGAGAAAAAAGCTGCGTCATACCATTCATGTATAGCTGCGCGCCAAACGATGCGAAACCAAAGTTACCCGTCAGCTCAACCAGACTATCAACGGCGCTGCGAATTGCCCGGTCAGACTTATCAACGTGCGAGTTAACATGCGCTTCGATCGCTCTCGCACTGCGATCGATGCCGCTCGGCAGCTCCGTCATCTGCGCATTGGTGATGCCATTGACATAAAAGCGATAGCCCTTGTCGGTGGGAATGCGACCAGCGCTAGTGTGCGGTGCCTCGATAAATCCCATCTCCTCGAGCTTGGCCATTTCGCTGCGAATCGTAGCGCTACTCACGCCAAACAATTTGGCTAGCGTCACGCTGCCAACTGGCGCCGCAATCTCGGCATACTGCTCAATGATGGCGGCTAAAATCGCCTGTTGACGTTCGGTCATACTCCTATTATATCGCACATTTAGCACTCTTGCAAGGCGAGTGCTAACCAGCCGCTTTCAATTGTTCTAGCAAATCACGCGCTGCCAACCTGGCTTCATCATCCTTGCGATTATAAACGTCCGGTTTCGAGGCAATTTCGCGGACAATACGCGCAGTTTCGTCGATGTCATCATTTATAACAAAGTGATAATACGGTACCTCGAGCGCATGAGTAATTTCACGAATTGCACTATTGTAGCGTTTCGGCCATTCGCGATCAAATTCCTCTTGCGAAGCGTAACGTACACTGAGACGACGACGCCATTCTTGATAATTTGGCGGTAATAAAAATATCGCTACCACGCCTGGCGACAGCTTTTTATATTCATCGACACCTTGCACGTCAATATCAGTAACCGCAATTTTACCAGCATCATGAATATCCTGAATCTGCTTGACGCCAGTACCATAAACTGTACCGTGCACAAATTTCGCCTCGACAAAAGCATGACTTTCCAACAATCTAGCGGCAGTCGCTTCATCAATATAGTTATAATCAATACCTTCACGCTCCCATATACCTTTATTTTGACGCGGCTGGCGAGTCGTATACGACACAATATCAGCAAACTCCGACGACTGCATTAATCGCTGCTTGGTCGTATCCTTGCCTGCGCCCGATATACCGACGAGCAACACAATTTTGGTTTGAATAACAAGCTGGCGAACCGACTCGCTAGGTTGATATTCTCTGATAAGCTTTTCGATCTTTGACATAATATCTGCTTATAATAACTCATCCAGTACCGATTGCCAATCAGGAAACTGCGAGCTGCCAAAGTGAATGTGCCGGCCGGCAAACTCAGCAGCGCCTTTAGCTGTCCGGTCATCAATCAAAATATCGCCGCGACTTAGCTGCTTGACCGACGAAAATATGACTTTGCGAAAGAAAATATTTTCTTGGCTATCACCACCAAAATATTGTTTTACCCATGCCAACTTATCACCCAGTGCCGTCGGATTTTCCCATGGTGATGACGACAAGATATATAGATCGTACTTTTCTTTCAAAGCATCTACCGCCTCAAGGGCGCCTGGCATCGGATCCATCAGCGCGAAAATGCCCGGGATATTGTCGTATTCGTCCGCAAACTTCTCAAGCATCTCGGGCGAAACCTTCGTAAGAGCAGACTCAAAATCCACCAATACACCGTCCATGTCGATATAAATAATCGGTTTATTATTTTCGTTCATCTTTACCTCTGCCAGTGAAAGATGAGAAATCACGATACGCAGCACTTCCGTCGCCAGCTACATTACCCCTATTTCGGTGAACAAAGCCCTGTTTACGAGCAATTTTCAAGTCGCCAAGTGTAGGGAATGTTGTCACTTCATTCCATTCGTTTGGCAAGCGACGTTTCGTGACAGCAAAGTCGCTGTCAACACCTCTAATAACTACAGCTCTAATTATTTTTATACCCATACGCCTCGCCAATGTTGTTCGATGCATACCGTCGACGAGCAATAATCCTTCATGATAATCCTCCTCAATGATAGGTGGGAGCATAACTCCGCCCCCCGCGTTTTCTTCATCAACAATATCAATTCCGCCAGTTTCCATGCACAGTGTATCTTCACCGTACGGCAAGACAAGCTCTCTTAAACCCTCTTGCTTGCGTACACCAGCGTCAATAACATACCGCTGCGTCGGCTGAAAAGTATCAATACGAACATCTTCAATTGAGATATCGCTACCAGCATAGGGTCGTGCGTCCTTATCAGCTAACGTCGGCGCCTGATACAGATTATCAATTAACCACCCTTGAGACTTAAATCCCTCTACTCGCACTAATCTCTCCTTAGCATTATTGTAAATGCCTCGCTAGGAATGTCAACCTTGCCGAAGCGTTTCATACGCTTTTTGCCGCGGGCTTGTTTGGCGAGAAGTTTCTTTTTGCGGCTGACATCGCCGCCGTAGAGGTAGCCGGTGACATCTTTGCGGTAAGCGCCGATGTTTTCGCGGGCGATAAATTTGCCGCCGATTGCCGCCTGTAATGCCACTTCAAAGCTCTGGCGCGGCACCACGTCTTTCAATTTCTTGACGATTTCGCGACCCAAACCTGGTGCCTCCGAGCGGTGGCACATCACGCTCAGCGCATCGACCATTTCGCCCGCTACATAAAAATCAACCCGCACCAAATCTTCCGGCTGGTACCCCGCTAGCTCATAGTTAAAAGAGCCATAGCCGCTAGTCACCGACTTCAATTGATCATAAAAATCCGTCAGCAGATTAGCCAGCGGTGCCGTAAAAGAAATCAGCGCCCGCTCGTCGATGTAACTGAGATTTTTCTGCCGACCGCGCTTGGCAACAATCAGCTGAATCACCGCACCGATATAATCTTGCGGCACCACAATTTCGCCGTCAATCCACGGCTCGCGAATTTCTTTGATCTGCGCTGGGTCAGGTAGTTCGCTGGCCGATTTGATGTCCAGCTCCTCGCCGTTAGTTAAACTGACCTGATAATCGGTGCTCGGATTGGTGACGATGAGGTCCAGATTATACTCGCGCTCCAGCCGCTCGCGAATGATATCCATGTGTAGCAGACCCAAAAAGCCGATCCGCACACCATACCCCAACACTGGCGAATTCTCCGGCTCAAACTGCAGCGCCGAATCGCTCAGACTCAGCTTTTCAATAGCCTCTTTCAGATCATTGTAATCTTCGTTGGACACCGGGAAAAACCCCGCGTAGACGAAGGGTTTGACTTCTTTGTAGCCAGGCAGGGGTTGGATAACTTGACTCACTGCTCTATTATATCCTACATTTCACTATTATAAAGTCGTAAGCTTTTGTGTTTGCATATCACGAATGCTTTTCAACATCAGTCTTACGACAATAGCAGCATGCATTTTCGTACTCGCGAAAAAAATCAAACTTCTTCCTCATGATGATATCCTGTAACCTATTATTCAACAGAAACTCTAACTGCTAGGCGATCATACCTGATGAAGCGCTACAATACGCAAATCAACAACATCACTTATGCAGTGCAACAATGAACAACGCCACTTAATTATTTTGTCTGTGTATTCCTCACAAGATCATCTAACCCCTGGCCAAGTTCAATACTGTGAGGATCGTCTGGATCAAAGACTTTTGCGCGCTCAAAGTCGATCGGCCGCATTGATGCGATATGGTATTGATCATTACCGTCCCTGCTGTATTCAATAATAAAGTCTTTCAAGCGCCACGGCTTATCAATCCCGGTGTCGCGCCGTACGGTCTCGGCAATGTCTCGCATGCGCGAAAGAGCGTCGGCCATCAACTCTCGCTGATTTGCCTCCGACACAGCATTGTTTGCAAAGAAATCTTTTACCGTTCGTCCGCTATCGCCATTTATCTTTTCCATCACTACAAAGCCTTGTTGTCCGCTTGTAAAGACCCGGGCGATTGGCTTTGGCGCATCAACACCAAGTTTGCGTAGCAATAAAAGTGCCTCAAATTCATCGATTGGCCCCTGCTGCTTTGCCTTCACGACGTTTTTCACAATCACCTCGGTGTCGCCGCCAACCGATAGCTCAAAAACCGCCTCACCAGGATACGGATCGTTTGGGTTCGCTATTTTGAGCGATGTCGCAGACTGCAATAGCTCAGCACCAATATCATGGCTCGAGAACAATTCAGCCAGCCGGCCTTTCACCGCCTCGCTATATTCCCCATCGATTCTCATTTCTCGTTGGCCTTCTAGGCGCTTCACCTCGTAACCCATATTGACTGGCTCCGTGCTTTTTAGCTCGCGAGTATAACAATGCCTGCTCAGAGCTAGCTGTGTCATACGAAAAGCCAGCCGTTCATCAGGTTCGGTCGGTCGGCTATATGGTTCCAGCCTGCCATCTTCGGTGCGATACAAACCCTCTGCCGACTCTTCGTCCTTGACATGGTATTCTATAGTATTTACTATCTGATCTCTTTCTGGCTTGTCACCTTTTAGTCCCAGCACTGTTCTTGGTCGGTCACTTGCACTAAGCAGTCTAATTCGATTGTCACGGTCTGATTCTGACACTCCTAGCACTCTCATAATGTCTTCAGGAATCGTTCCTGTAAATCCAGTATCGTAGTAATGGGCAGCATCTGGATTTTGGATACGAGAATGCAGATATTCATCTTTCACTACATCATCAAGCTCATCGCGGAACCCTCGCGGATACACAAGGTAGGTAGGGAACTCCATGAGCGACCCGCCCGCCGCGTGGCTACTCATACCAAGCCTGCGGCGGCGCGCGTAGAGTTGAGCCCGACGCCCCACGTACGCATAGACGCCATCACGACCGAGGAATACTTCTTCAAATTCTTTCTCACCTATTCGCTTAGCGTCCCACTCGGCAAACAATTTATCGTAATATTTAGTATCAACTTTAAGTACCTGATTGAATGCTTTAGCCGCTCTTTCTAGAGCTTCAGGTAGGCCATACTCGTCCATTACGGCTATATAATCTGCTACCAGTCTACGATACGCTGGCCAGATATCGCCTAACTTGTCACCACGCTTACCAAACAGCTCCTGGGAATATTGGTCTCCGTACTGCGACGCTATATCTGCCCGTAGTTTATCGTAAGCTTGTTGAATTGTCTCTGCAAGTTCTCTATCTTCTTCGGTCTCGGGAGATCGCAAACGTCGATTGGCTTGGATCGCTCTTTCGTGAAACTTCGTCCCTGGTCGAGATGATGTCACGTGTTCCATATCGCCCGCCTCATCAGCATACGGATTATATTTCTCTACACCCTGCAGCTCTAGCTTGAGTTCGGCAATATGCGCACGTAGCTTAGACGCCTCTTCTGAACCAATAAGTCCCTCTAAGTCAAGTTGAGCAACTTTTTGCGCGGTCGAATAGTGATTGGCACACGCCCACAATACAGTACACTGCGCAGCTGCGTCCATACCGTAATCTGATAAATGCTCGAGGACAGCGTCCGCTACATCAGCGTCTAGTTTTATCTTATCTATACAACCAAGAACTATTTCTGAGGTAGATTCACCAAAGACATGTGCACATTGCAATACTTGTAATTCGTAGCCAGCGTCGATTAGTTTATGGGCGACACTGGCGTCGAGGCCAGTGAAGTTATCGAGATATCTGACTACC
>CAUSWA010000030.1:0-5418 GCA_963535445.1 uncultured Candidatus Saccharibacteria bacterium
CCAGAAATCACCACGCCGTCTAGCCGGCCAATACGCGATTTTAAGAATATCATCGCCTCTTCAACTGGGATTCTCGGCGCCAAACGCTCGGGTAACACCAGCTCCGGATTATGACAATAACCGCAGCGCATATTACAGCCGGAGAGAAACAGTGCTGCCGCCACGTGTCCCGGATAGTCCACAAGCGACAGCTTCTGAATCCCGCCAATTGACACCTTAAGCTGGGACAGCGACGGCGTTGGCTCGCTGATGTTCGGCGGCATCGTCATAATGCTCCCTCATGTCAAATTCAGCTTGTTTGCCATTGTTCCACTGAGCAACCGGACGCAAGAAACCGACTACCCGCGAGTAAACTTCAGTCGCTTCGCCGCAATTCGGGCACTCTGGATGCTCACCGACGATGTAGCCGTGATTGGTGCAAATCGAGAAGCTTGGCGTAAAGGTAAAGTACGGCAATTTGTAATTTTCACAAATCGTTTTAACCAGTTTCTTCAGCGTCTGCGGATCATCCATACGCTCACCCAGGAAGAAGTGAATCACCGTACCGCCCGTGTATTTGGTCTGCAAATTATCCTGCAAATCCATTAGCTCAAACAAATCATCGGTGTAATTGACTGGCAAGTGACTGGAGTTGGTGTAGAACGGATGCTTGACCGCCGCACCCAAACCATTGGCAAAGTGTGCTCTATCAGGGAAGCTGGCTTTGTCAATTTGAGCCAAACGGTAGGTTGTACCCTCAGCCGGCGTTGCTTCCAAATTGTAATTATTGCCAGTTTCTTTCTGATACTCCACCAGACGGTCGCGCATGAAGTCAAGTGTTTTCTCGGCAAACGCCTTACCCTTCTCAGTGCCAATGTCAACGCCCAGCAAATTCAACGCTGCCTCGTTAGTACCGATCAGCCCGATGGTCGAGAAGTGATTTTTCCAGTATTCATTAAAACGCTTTTTGATATCGCGCAGATAAAACTTGGTGTACGGATACAGGCTGATATCCGAATCGGTCAGCTGCTCCAACACCTTGCGTTTGGTCTCCAGGCTGTCGCGCGCCATATCCATCAATTCGCCCAAGCCCTTGAAAAACTCTTTCTCGTTCTTCGATTTCAGCGCCAAGCGCGGCAGGTTAATCGTCACCACGCCGATCGAGCCGGTCATTGGATTTGAACCAAACAAGCCGCCGCCGCGATACTCCAGCTGGCGATTATCGATGCGCAGGCGGCAGCACATTGAGCGCGCATCCTCTGGATCCATGTCGGAATTGATAAAGTTCGAGAAGTACGGAATACCGTATTTGGCACTAGCCTCCCAAAGATTTTCAATAACCGGATTATCCCAGTTGAAATCTTTGGTGATGTTGACTGTCGGAATCGGGAAGGTAAAGACCCGGCCGTTGGCGTCGCCCTCAGACAGCACCTCCAGCAGCGCCTTGTTAAGCATGTTCATCTCTTCTTGATAATCGCCGTAGTTAGTATCCTGCATCTCGCCGCCGATGATCACCGGGTTGCCAGCCATGTGCTTTGGACATTCTAGATCAAGCGTAATGTTGGTAAACGGTGTCTGAAAACCGACCCGCGTTGGCACGTTAACGTTAAAGACGAATTCTTGCAGCGCTTGCTTAACTTCGTCATAGCTTAATTTATCAGCGCGAATAAATGGCGCTAAGAGAGTGTCAAAATCAGAGAACGCCTGAGCGCCAGCCGCCTCGCCTTGCAAAGTGTAAAAGAAATTGACCACCTGCCCGAGAGCCGAACGGAAATGTTTGGCCGGCTTGGAGGCAACCTTATTTTTAACGCCAGTGAAGCCTTGGCGCAGTAAATCCATCAGATCCCAACCGACGCAGTAGACACTCAGTAAATTCAGGTCGTGAATATGCAAATCGCCCTCTTTATGCGCCCGGCCGATTTTCGGCGAATAAATCTTATCCAGCCAGTAGGTCTTGGTAATTTCCGCCGAAACGTAGTTATTCAGGCCCTGCAAACTATAGCCCATGTTGGAATTTTCTTTGACTTTCCAATCCAAGTTGTTGACGTATTTATCAATCAAATCGACGTGCGCATTGGATGTAATTTCACGCAGTTTTTTATGCTGGTCGCGGTAGATAATGTAGGCCTTGGCAGTTTTCTTAAACTTGGAATCAATCAGCGTGTCTTCGACGATGTCTTGGATTTCCTCAACACCCGGCACGAGACGCGTCTGGCGAGCTTCTAACTGTTTAAGTACTTTATCGGTAAGCTTAGCAGCGGCTTTTTCGTCGAATTCGCCAGTTTCGGCGCCAGCTCGAGCAATCGCTTTAATAATCTTGGAAGCGTCAAACTTCACTTTACGGCCGTCGCGCTTTTTGATTGTTTGATACATATTACCCTCCTGAATGCATCATTAAAACGCTCCGGATCTACCCCTGCGGAGCGACACTTAATCGTGTATTTGTTTTACGAAAACACCATATGTAGTGCTTACATACAAATGTACACCCAATATATAGTGCTAGTCAAGGTTTTTACATTGTATTATTTACATTTACACAGTCAACTTAGTTTAATCATATTCGCTTGGTAAATATCATCGCCCGGTGATCGCGAGTTTGCGAGTTTTTTATCCACTCCCCAGCGCAAGTCATCAAATTTAAGCCTTCAGACACACCATCAGCTGGACGCATAAAACTATTCATATCAACATCAGATAGCTTTATTATTTGTTTTTTAACCACTTGGTAGCGCAACATTTGGCCGTTGCCGCGTTCAACACTGACTGTATCACCGACATTTAGCGACTCTAGCTTATTAAAAATTCCCCCCAAAGTCATACCAGATGCGTGGCCAATAATAATAGATGCTCCCGGCTGCCCCGGCTTGACACTGCCAGTATACCATCCTGTATCAAAGATATTGACAGGCGATTGCATTGAGCCGTCGGCATTAACGCTCATCGGTAATACTCGAGCTTTAACCCCTAGCTTCTCAATAGTAATCACTCTCGGTAAATCTGCAGCTACCTTGTATTTAGCGATGGCGTCGCCAGAAACTTTTGTTTCGTCTTTACCTTCATTGCTCCGTCGATCATTCGGGTCATCGCTGCGTGCAGCCACCGTCGCTGTATTCACGGTATCTTTTATCCGATTATTTAACAGCCAAGAGTCCACTAGTGAATATACCGAAACCAGTAAGAGAATCGACGCCGCAACACCAGATAATTTCTTGCGAAAATTACCGCTCATGATTTCTTTTAAGCGCCGCTTGGTGGAGTGTTTTTCACCGCCCATTTGGCTAGCAGCTGTTAGTTTTTCATAAATAATAAGCAAGCGAGCTGTCCGAGCCAGCTTTCTATTAATTCTCGTATAATCTCTAGGTTTTTTGTTTTGGAGAGACTGCTCTTTTGGACTTGACGAGGCAGGCTGCACTGCGATATCCATAATTCGCTTCATACTCGGCTGGCTAGCAGCGCCCGCTACAACATCATCCGCCAATCTGCGCCGCGGTACGACTACCCGGCCTCGTGCTTTTGGCAGTACCTCCAGACTACGAGCAACTCGTTCTCTTTGCGTCATTGCTTGCTTCATTATAGCTAACAGGCACGCCTCGCGTCAAACCGCTTACGGCGTGCCTGCCTCCAATCTTAATCGTTATAAGTCTTGGTTATTTCTTGCCAAAACTCTTTCGTTTTGCCATGAATAGCAGGATTGCTGCCGAAGCCACACCAACGATAGTTCCAGCCAAATTAACTGCTACATTTTCGCCGCCCGTATTTGGAGCCTTCGGACCCGTCGAATCATTCTGCGCCGTTAGTACAACATCGTTGCCATCGCCGCCGACATAGCTAATCTTGAAGGTTGCGCCATCCACAGCGAACTCTGCACCCTCGGGCAAACCATTGAATGTCCCTTGAACCGGAGCGCTACCGTTATTGTTGATAATCGTAAAGGTATCACCCTTCTTGATGGTACCGCCAGGCAGATACACTAGCTCTAATTTCGAAGAATTACCACCGTTGCTAAGCTGGACGCTCTGCGCAACAATCTGATCATAATGATCTTTGTCTAGAATTTCTGCCTTGTATACGCCAGTACCGTTCATATAGAAGTCATTCAGTACAGTAATCTTACCTGGCGAATTACCTGGAGCAACGACACCTGCCACGCTAAGACTCTTTACCGTAGCATTACCGCCGAATACACCGCCCTCATCGACATAAACATCAGAACGACTGCCGTTTAGCAAGACTGTCTCACCCTTTCTAACGCTTACCGACTCATTAGGTTTATCACCGTCCAATTTTATCAGTTTAGCTTCGTGAGTATTACCGTGCTGGCCATTCGGCGTACCGCTAGTGTTGTCCGAAGACTCGACCAGCAGAGTTCCTTCATTGTCCTTGTGAGCAACCAATTTACCAGGGCCACTGAGCTTGCCGGTAATCTTCACTGTCACATTTGAATCTAACCTATATTCAACATTGCCATTGAGTACAATGTCGCCAGATAGAACTGTTGTCACGTTTGAAGAACCGCCACCAGAGCCAAAACAACTTATTCCATGGGAAATCATCGCGCCGTTTTCGAAAGTAATTTTGCTGGCGCTTGTTTTGTTATCGGTATATTCGACTCTCAGCTGACCGCCATTTTTGACTGTGATATTATTAGCGCCTTCTAGCGGTACGCTAGCGTTTTCGCCAACAACTTTCTCTGGAGCATTTATATAGTAACTTATATTATTACATCCGCTATTAGCAACCTCAAAACGGTTAATCGTCGGCCTGCTAGTGAACTTGCCGTCAAATCCGTTAGATTTCAGGTTTGATAAGCCAGTTATAGCACCTGAAACGTAAATATGAGGAATTTTATCTTCATCTTTATCGCCAGCGCTAGTGTGTCCGCCGCTAAACTCAGCATCCGATGTAAATTTCAGCGTATCAATCGTATAGCTAGCACATGTCGGAGCAGCAGTAACATTGTTCATTTTTTGAGCGTCCAAGCCAGACAAAGCAACGTTCAAATCATTCTGAATCTTCTCGCTAGCTCCGTTGGCACATGTAAATACCAGCTTAGCGCCCTCTGTTGGTACTTGGCCGTCTTTCCAGTTGCCAGCAGTTGACATTTTGTGGTCGCCAGCAGCGCCCGTCCACGTGAATGCAGTCGGCGCAGCATTGGCTGGCGCGTTAAATACCACTGCGCCAACAACAGCTGCCACTGACACAGCACTAGCCAATTTGACATAGGGAACACCCATATTGTTTTTCTCCTGTACACATTTGTGTTTTAATTTAGTTTACGCTTTTATGCTAGCATTACTTAACAATTTTTTCAAGTATTATAGTATAAAATACAACGAAAATTACACGCTTACCCTAATGTTTGCTGCAATAGTAAAACTATTTATAAAATCTATTTAAAAAGGCCTTGACTTAACCTGTCGAGGCCGTTTGCCCGGT
>CAUSWA010000031.1:0-4806 GCA_963535445.1 uncultured Candidatus Saccharibacteria bacterium
GCTACGTCGAGGAAAAGTTTGGCGCCATGCTAAACGCCTTCAAATACGGCGCACCGCCGCACGCTGGCTGTGCCTTTGGCGTTGATCGCATTCTCATGGAGCTCATCGACGAAACGAACGTCCGCGAAACCTTGGCCTTTCCAAAGAACGGCTCGGGCGTCGACGTGATGATGGATTCACCGTCAACGGTTGACCCAGCGCAGCTAAAGGAATTGGGATTATGAGCGCAATGTACGATCGACACGAAGTTAGCGTAAAAGTAGCGCTGTATAGCAGCGACGGCAAGCGTGTGCTACTGATGTATTATCCGCACGATGATGGCTTTGGCTTGCCGGGCGGACATATTGACGCTGGCGAAACGCCTGACGTGGCACTAGAGCGAGAGCTGCGCGAGGAGCTGGGTATCGCAATTGATGCGACACCGGCTGATTTCTATATGCGCTATCCGCGAGGTAGTGCCGTCAAAGATCATAAAATTATTCTTGGCTATACGGCTACAGTTGACAGTAACGTTGAACTGCCAGACCGGGCGTGTGATGGCGGCGAGGAACGTATAGTTTGGCTGACGCGAACAGAAGTCGAAGCTACTGACAAAATTGCGCCAGGCTATCGGGATTTTGTGCTGAAGTGGTGGCCATAAGGAATGTATATCTGAGGAGGTGTAAATAAGCTATGAAATCAATTCCTAAACGAACGCTAAAGTTCATTGACTCATGGCTAATGCTGCGCAGCCAATGGGCGCGCTGGCCAGGATTTACGGTGGCGGTAGCCAAGGACAGCGAAGTGGTTTTTAATAAAGCTTATGGACTGGCAAATATAGAACACAACGAGACATTAACAACCGATCACCTATTTCACATCGCCTCACATTCAAAAACATTTACTGCCACGGCCGTGATGCAGCTGCAGGAGCGCGGCAAGTTGCGCATTGATGATTCAGTTACGACACATCTACCGTGGCTGGCGCAGCACAGCGACCAGCGTTGGCGCGACGTAACCTTGCATCAATTGTTGAGCCACTCAGCAGGTGTGATTCGCGACGGCCAGGCGTCAGGTTTTTGGCAGTTCCAAGGAGAATTTCCGGATGAAGACGAATTCAAGAAGCAAATCATGCAATCGGAGCTAGTATTCGAACCAAATTCCGAATTCAAGTATTCTAATTTTGGTTTTGGCTTGCTGGGTTTGGTGATTGAACAAGTCAGCGGCAAATCGTACGCTGATTTTATGGCAGAAAACATCATCACACCGCTCGGCTTAACTCAAACCGCCACGGAATATTCGCCAGAACTTCGTATGGCTACTGGCTATAGTAGGTTTGATTTGCATCAGCAGCGTCGACCCTTTCAACACGTTACAACTGGCGTATTGCAGCCAGCCACGGGATTTTGCTCAACGGCGCATGACCTGGTAAAGTTCTTTGCTGCTCTGCAAGTTGGCTCAGGTAAACTATTGAGCGATGCTTCTAAAAGGGAAATGCAGCGCCCATCGTGGCAAGTCGCCGACGAGGCAAACGCAGGAAGTTACGGATTAGGCATTGATGTTGCAAAAGCTAAAGACGGTAAGCGGCTCGTCGGTCATAGCGGCGGTTATCCAGGATTTGTCGGCCGCACCTGGTCGCGGATAGACGACGGAATAACTGTTTCAGTGCTGGCGAACGCCTATGATACAGCGCCAGGAATAGTTGCAAATTCTATATTAGGAATTATTGATCAATTTGGTGACGCTTCTGATAAAAACCGTCGAAAGTTTGAAGCGCGGTTCGTTAACGATTACGGAGTGTATGAAGTTGTTGATACGGAAAAAGGATTGAGGGGCTTATGGTCTAATGATTGGCAGCTATTCAACATGGCTGAGGAGCTGGAAATAGTCGATGACGCCACCTTAAAAATTGCGAAGGGTAATCATTTTAGCTATTTTGGCGAACTGATGAGATATGAGTTTGATGACAAAAATAAACCTTCCGTCATGTACCGCAGCGGCGCTAAGAACTATGTTAGTTTAGACGGCGATATAAAAGTGTGAAAGGATTTTCATGTCAAACATAGAATACGAAGCAAAAATATATGATGTCGATCCCGCCGATATCACAGAAAAGTTGACAAATCTCGGCGCTAAGGAGGTCGGTAATTACAATTTTTGCCGTTACGTATTTGATACGATTCCAGCTAAACCAGATCGCTGGGTGCGGTTGCGCTCTGATGGGAAACAGGCGACTTTGACCGTCAAAGAAATAACTGCCGACACTATTGATGGCACTCATGAGTGGGAAGTTGAAGTGTCTGATATGGAAACGACACTGGAAATATTAGCAAAAATCGGTATCAAACCGCGCGGTTATCAAGAAAACAAACGCCAAGAATACGACCTCGGCGGCGTTCAGGTTGTCATTGACCGCTGGCCGAAATTAAAGCCGTATGTCGAAATAGAAGCGAACAGCGTAGCAGAAGTGGTAAAAACGGCAGTGCTGCTTGGCTTTGCTGAGAGCGATTTGATAACGAAAAGCACTTCTGATTTATACCGGAATATCGGTATAGACATCGAGAAACTTGCGGAATTAAAATTTGATAAATAGACTAGTCTGCGAAATAAGTATATGATTAAAACGAAACTACCAACCGATACTCAAATCAAAAACTTGCACAAAAAATACGCCAAAACTGATACTGATTTTGCTTTGATTTACACTCACTGCCAAGTGGTTGACACAATTGCGGCGCAGCTTTTGGACAGCCGACTATACCGCTAACACGCCCGAGGAGCGACTGCTAATGTACGCCGACAAATTTCATTCCAAAAGCAAACCGCCCAAAGAGCCGCCATATTTTTGCACGTTTGAATGGTATTATAATCTGGTGCAAAAATTTGGCAGCGATAAACAAGCCAAATTTCAGGCGCTAGCAGACGAGTTTGGCAAACCGGATATTGCGCTTGTCGCCAGTAAGTTTGGTTTTAGCATCAAAGATGTAAATCAGCGTCGGGTTGGTGCAAGTGACTTGCAGGTTATAAATTAGCAGCCTAACACGTAGACTTGACCGTCTGGGAATATTTCGCCATAATAATACGTAATGAAAAGAAGCCTTATTATATTGTGTGCGTTAGTCTATGTCGCTTGTGCTCCAACGGTTAGCGCCGAAGGTCCAACTATGACTCTATTGACTGAGCGGCAGCTTAATTTGGTGCGCAGTAATTGTGCGACGACTAAAACTGTTTTAGAGCGTATTCGTGCTAACGACGCTTTGGTGCGCATCAATCTCGGCCGCGAATATGATGCAATTTCTACCAAACTGATGGCGCCGATGAATAGCCGTATTGCTCTCAATAAGCTCAACGGCATCGACTTAACCAAGACAACCGTCGATTTCGACCATCAAATCGGAAATTTTCGCAACTCTTATCAGCGTTACGAGCAGATAATGTCGCATATAGCCCAGACGGATTGCCAAGATAAGCCAGCAGACTTTTATATGGATATTGAACGAGCGCGTTATTATCGCGGTGATGTACGAAAAGCAGTAGTCGAACTCGAAAAGCTAATTAAGCAATATAGCTCACAAATCGACAAATTAGATTTATCAAAAACAGGTTTGAGTAGTCAAGGAGGTAGTAATGACTAGACTTCACGCCCGTGCTCGCCTGAAAAAGCGGGCTGATCATATTTGTCAGCGGTGCGGCTTTGCGGCTATGCTAGTCTGTGTAATTATAATATCGCTCGTCATGGTGGCGGTAGCTTTAGAGATGTATAATACTAGCGGTGCAGCACAAGTCGATTTGAGCCGCCCAGGTTTTAGCTCTGTGCAGAAGCAAGCTGGCGCTAGTGAAGAAACTGAAAAAGGTTTCTTGGCACAAGGGGAGATTGATCAAAAAACTATCAAAGATTTCAAAAATGTATACGACAAACACGCCAAACGTGCGGCTGCATCGACCAGTTTTGGTGGCGAGGCGCTATCAGATAGTTCAATTCAAGTCTTTAATGAACGTTCATCGGGAACAGCACCAAGCGGAGAGGCTTCAAACTAGTGAGCGAACTGCTCAATCCTGACGATTTTGTTATTGTTCGCAAGCGCAAAAAATACAAATTTGCCAAGTTTCATAACGCCGAGAATTGCTTCGAGTTTGATGAATGGTGCGATTTTTACCAGCAGCACCAGCCGGGCGTCTCCAGGCTGGAGATTGGCGCTGGTACTGGTTTGTTTAGCGTCGAATTGGCAGCGCGTTATCCAGATAAGCTGTTTGCGGCGATTGACGTTAAGGCTGACCGCTTGCAAAAAGGCGCATACACGGCTCTAGAAAAAGGCCTTAGTAACATCTATTTTATCCGGGCGCGCGCCGACCAAGTTGGCGATTTATTCGCTTTGTCGACGCTAGAAAATATTTGGGTGACCTTTCCCGACCCGTTTCCGAAGAAGCGGGCTGCCGGGCGGCGGTTGACGCATCCGTATTTTTTGCGCCGTTACGCGCAATTATTGCAGCCTGGCGGCGAGCTGCTTTTCAAACACGACGACCGCGACTTTTTCTGCTGGAGTTTGGAACAATTAGTGGCAGAAAAATGGCAAATTGCAGAACTGAGCTTCGATCTGCACGAATCATCTCTGGACGACGAGTACAAAATCATGACGACCTACGAGCAGCGATGGCTGAACGAGGGTAAGGCGATTAATTTTGTGAAGGCTACGCGTTGATGTTGTGCTATCGTACCAGTGGAAGCGGGTTAGCCCTCGCTAGCGTCCTGCCAAGCAATGTCAAATAGGCGTGTTTGCACCGAGGCTAGGCTGGCGTTGTCGATGATTACTCCGTGCATAGAGTTAT
>CAUSWA010000032.1:0-4198 GCA_963535445.1 uncultured Candidatus Saccharibacteria bacterium
GCCTTATCCGCCTGTATCGCAGCAATATCCGCAAAATAATGTCCAGTATCCATACGATTATAATAAAAAGTAAAGGAGAATAATACAAATGGCACGACAATCATCACAACAACCGCAACCGAGCATTCAGCAGCCAGGCGCTGCCGATCCGCAGTACGGGCCAGCGCCAGCTGAGCAGAATGTTCCTTATGAACAGCAGCAAGTCAACCAGCAGTATTTCGCGCAGCCGCAAGCGGCGCCAGTCCAGTATGTTGTTATGGCGCAGTCGCTCAAAGGTGTCAAGGGCTGGCTCGCATTTTTCATGGTGTGTCTAGCGATCGATGGCGTTTGTTCGGTTGGTTTGTTTTTTACCTCGTTGTTAAACCTAGGCGATCCGTCGGCTGTCGTTTCGGTGATATTCATGCCAATCATTGCTGTACTGACTACTGTCGCGGTGGTGCTTATTAATCTGCAAAAGAAGCTTGGCAAGTGGCTGGCGGTTGCGGCGCTGGTAGCCTCGTTCTTCTATTCAGCAAGTTCTGCGGTAGTTGATAGCGTGATCAAAAGACCTCCGAACACTGACTCAATTATTAGTATGACTAGTACTATCATTGCTAGCGGGATTTCTATGGGATTGCTTTGTTTATACTTCTTTGTTTCTAGGCGCGTGAAAGAGACTCTGGTTAATTAAAATACCAAAAGCTCTATACGAATAGGCCGCTCCTTTTCTAGAGCGGCCAGTTTTTTATTCAATTGATAGTCGGTGCTCGCTGCATCCGATTAATACGCCTTCGTACGGGCGTAGTTCTACCGAGCCGTCATCGGTAACCTCGGGGTAGTCGGTTGGGTGTGTGGCGCATAAGACACTGCCGGTATGTGGTAGCGTAACACGGTGTTTGGTGTCGCCGAAATTTAATGCGACAAAGACATGCTGCTCTCGGCCAATCCATCGCGCGTAAGCAAATATGTCATTGTCTGTATCGCTGAGCGGCTCGTATTCGCCAGTGCGCAAGATTTCGTAGCGGCTGCGCAAGGTCAATAAGCGGCGGTATAGCGCCAAAAATGAGTCTGGTTCGTTCTGCTCTGATTCTACATTGACGTTCTGGCAAGCAGGATTTACTGGCAGCCATGGTTTAGCGGTACTGAATCCAGCATTTTGGCCAGCCGTCCATTGCATCGGCGTGCGTTCTGGGTCGCGCCCGACAGATTCGTCATTGCCGTGGCTGAAAACCGACTTATCTTGAATCTCTTCAAAGCGAACTGGCCCATTACTCATGCCAATCTCGTCGCCGTAATATATTACTGGCAGCCCTGGTAGCGTCAGTTGCATCAACGCAATCAAGCGAGCTTGCTTTTCGCCGCCAAAGCGCGTAACGATGCGCGATTGGTCGTGATTACTAAAACAATAGACGGGTGTGTGCACGTCGGGGTTGATCATGCCTTGGAATTCGTTGACGATTGTGCTCATCGACTCGGCATTAAATTTGGCGTGTAATCCTTCAAAATTGAATGGCATTGATACTTTTGGATTGACACCATAAAAACCCAAGTATTGTTCGCTAGTGCTATAGTTTTCATCCGGATAATCTTCAAAAACCATGATTCGATTCGGATATGAGGCGACTATATCTGTTAGTTCCCGCAAATACGGGAAAAGGTTATCCCAGAAGCGGCTGTACTTATGCTGCAAATCATCGAATTGTGTCGGCGGTTTCTTATCGTGATAATGCTCGGCGACTGGGTCGTCGCGCAGCTCTGGGTCTTTGCTGATCCAACGTACCGCGTCCGCTCGAAAGCCATCAACACCGAGATCTAGCCAAAAACGCAGTACGTTTTGCATTTCGCGGCGCACCTCAGGATTATCCCAGTTGAGGTCTGGCTGTTCTTTCAAGAACGTGTGCAAGTAATACTGCTGGCGCCCCTCGTGCCATTGCCAAGCGCTGCCGCCAAAAATACTCAGCCAATTGTTCGGTTCTGAGCCGTCAGGTTTTGCGTCGCGCCAAACATAAAAATCATTCTTATCGTTGTCTTTGGAGCTTTGCGATTCAACAAACCACGGATGCTGATTACTGGTATGGTTGGGTACGAAGTCAACCATTACCTTAATATCGCGAGCGTGCGCTTTCTCGACCAATTCTTTGAAGTCATCAAGCGAGCCGAAAATCGGATCAATATCACAATAGTCCGCCACATCGTAGCCCATATCGGCTTGCGGCGACGGATAAAACGGCGAAAACCAAATTGCATCGATGCCAAGCGACTTGTCGCCGCCCTTAATATAATCAAGTTTAGCAATCACGCCGCGTAAATCGCCGACGCCATCGCCATTAGAATCCATAAACGATCGCGGATAGATTTGATAAAATCCGTTAACGTCGCGCCATTTTTTTGCCATAGTAACCCTCTTATTCTTATTAAAAACTTATTTTTTATTAGCGCGCTTTCGCTCATTAGCGTCGAGGTAACGTTTACGCAGACGCAAAGACTTTGGCGTCACTTCCAGCAGCTCGTCGTCCTCGATGAAGTCGATGCATTGCTCCAGGCTAAACTGCGTAAACGGTGTCAGCTGTACTGTGCCGTCCGATGACTTGGAGCGCATGTTGGTCAGGTGCTTGGCTTTACAAACATTGATTTCGATGTCTTCTTGGCGGTTGTAAATACCGACAATCATCCCGGCGTAGACTTCCGTGCCCGGTCCGACCAAGAGTTCGCCGCGCGCCTCAGCCGCCTGCAGCGCATACGGCGTGGTGATACCAGCTTCAAAGGCGATGAGCACGCCGCCGCGGGTCTTTGGTAATTTGCCGCCCAGCGGTTGATAGCCATGCGGCAGGGAATTCATGATTACCGTGCCTTTGGTGGCGGTCAATAGTACGTTGCGCAGGCCAATCAACGCCCTCGTCGGCAGCACATAGGTCATGCGGGTAGCGCCGCTGGCGGTGGTTTCTTGCGACTTCATTTCAGCGTGGCGCGCACCCAACTCCTGGCTGATCGCGCCGATGAATTCACTGCTAATTTCGATTTGTAATTCTTCAATCGGCTCTTTTTCGACACCGTCCTCAGTGATGGTGACCACTTGCGGACGGCCGACTTCAAACTCAAAGCCTTCGCGCCGCATGGTCTCGATCAAGACGCTGAGGTGCAATTCGCCGCGGCCAGACACCGTAAAGCCGATACCGTTTTCTTCAACGCGCAGCGCCACGTTGGTCTCAAGCTCCCGTCGCAATCGGTCGCCAATTTGCCGCGAAGTGGTAAATTCGCCCTCGCGCCCCTTCATCGGGCTGGTGTTTGGGCCGAGGTACATGCTCAACGTCGGTGCTTCAATGGCGATCGCCGGCAAGGCTTCAGGCTGTTCTTTGTCAGCAACGGTGTCGCCGATGTGCGCCTCACTGACGCCAACCAGCGCTACGATGTCGCCAGCAAACGCTTCGTCAAGCTCTTCGCGGTTTAGTCCACGGTAGCCAAAAACTTTCTCGATTCGCGCTGAACCTGACACCTCGCCGTGCTTCATCAAGCTAACCGCCAGGCCGCGCTTGACCGACCCGCGAGCGATCCGCCCAATGGCATATTTGCCCTGGAAGGTATCATACTGCAAACTGGTCACCAGCATCTGAAACCCGCCGTCAGCCGTGACGCTCGGCGCCGGGATATCATTGATAATTGCTTCAAAAATTGGCGTGAGATCAGCGTCGTCATTCGGGTCAGCAGGGATCTCCCGCCACGCCTTGCCATCGCGCCCGATAGCGTAATAAATTGGATAATGCAGCTGACTATCATCGGTCGCTAGCTCCAAAAACAGATCGCTCAGCTCATCTTCAACCTCGGCGATTCGCCTGGCAGGCTTGTCAATTTTATTGATCACCACCACCGGTTTCAGTCCCAGCTCCAGCGCCTTACTCAGCACAAACTTCGTCTGCGGCATCGGCCCTTCCTGCGCATCGACGATCAGCAGCACACCGTCCGCCATCTGCAATGTCCGCTCAACCTCGCCTGAAAAGTCCGCGTGCCCCGGCGTGTCGATGATGTTAATTTTATAATCACCGTAAAAAATCGAGGTCTGTTTGGCGGTGATGGTGATACCGCGTTCGTGCTCCTGATCGCCCGAATCCATGATCAGTTCTTGGCTCATCTCGGCCTGGTTGTCGCGAAATGTGCGCGACTGTTTGAGCAGCCCATCAACCATGGTCGTCTTGCCGTGATCGACGTGGGCAATAATGGCAAT
>CAUSWA010000033.1:0-3530 GCA_963535445.1 uncultured Candidatus Saccharibacteria bacterium
CGATGATATTCTTAAAATCGCGTATTGGCCGGCTAGACGGCGTGGTGATTTCTGGCGGCGAGCCGACGGTCAACGAAGATTTGCCGGTGCTGTGTCGGATGATTAAGAGCCTGGGTTTTGATGTCAAGCTAGACACCAACGGCACGCATCCTGACATGGTGCGCGGCATGGTCGAGGAGGGGATAATTGATTTCATCGCCATGGACGTCAAGGGTCCGCTGGAAAAATACGTGGAGATTGCGGCGCGGCCGATTGATCTCATGGCAATCAAAGCTAATGTGCGGCTGATGATTGATTCGGGAATTGGTCATGAATTTCGAACGACCATCGTCCGCGAGCAGCTGGAGGTGGCGGATTTTGAAAAGATTGGCGAGTTGGTCAAAGGCGCTAAACGGTTTGCTTTGCAGCATTTTCGTACTGGCACGACGATCAGTCCGAAGTTTGCCAATTATCACACTTTTACTGACGAAGAATTCAGAGCCGCTCAAAAAATAATGGAAAGGTATGTTGACGAATGCGTGATTCACTAACTGTTGAAATTGTGCGGGTGCGCCAAGAAAATCCTGAGGTGACGACACTGTATGTTGCGCGGCCGTTTGACTTTATGGCGGGGCAATATATCACGGTGTTTATTGAGGGCAGCCAGGTGCGTGAAGGCAAGGCATATAGTATTTCCTCGCGCCCGCACGAGGAATTGATGTCGATTACCGTGAAAAATGTTGGCGGTGAATTCTCGAGTTATTTGTGTTCGCGCCGCGTTGGCGATACGCTGCACATTAGCCGGGCATACGGCGATTTCAACCCGCAGACTGAGCGGCCGCTGGTTGGCATCGCGGCGGGATGCGGACTCAGCCCGATTTGGAGTATCTTGGCGGATGCCAAGCAGCCGACTTTTCTCTATTTTAGTCAGAAATCGCCGGAGTATATGGTGTTTGCCGAGGAATTGGCGGCGTCGAATATTACCGTCAAAAAGTTTAGTACTCGCCAACGTGTTGAAGAAAAAGATGGTTGGTCCAACGGGCGGTTTGAGGTGGTGAAGATTGTGAGTGAAGTGCCGGATGATGCGCACTTTCTGGTCTGCGGCAGCCTGCCGTTTGTGCGCGATGTTTGGCAAAAACTAACCGCCGCTGGCGTCGACGAATCACATGTTTCAACGGAGACATTTTTTGAGCAATGAGCGAGGTGGTAGCGCCAGTTGTGGACGGGCCGCCGACAATAGGCGAGGCTGGAGGAGGGTTTAATGTATTTGCGTCGTCGAGAGGCGGTTCAGCAAATGAGGATTTTTCAACGGGGATTGATAGTGAGGCAACTACCGCTGGCGCGGACGATTTTGATTTGGTGGCGGTGGCAAATGGCGAAGAAACGCTTGATACCACGATAAACAATAGTGATAATTCAAAAGAAACATCGAATTCAGTCGATCCGGCAAGGTGTCAAAATTTCGGAACGATTGCCTGTGTTGGCTGCATTTTCGCGCAAGATTGCCAAAGACGTCAAGCAGAGATGATGGCATCAAACAACAAAGATCAACCTGAGCAGCTCAGTACACTAGAGAAATTACTCCAAGAAGACGAAGATGAAGAGCCAGGCAGGATTGTCTGGGCACAGCCGACGCCTGATGACACTAGTAGAGAACAGCCGCCAGCTGCTGAAGAAGACAGCTCAAGTACGCCTGAACCTGAGTCAGAACCAGAACCTAGGCCTGAATTTAAACCCGAAGAGCAACCGCTAGCAGATACTCAATCACCTCTCTGGCCGTCTAACAAACAAAGGGAGCCATCTGAAGCGGCGCTATCTCAGGCTGCAGAGTCAAGAAGCTCAGAATCTTTGAACCATGAAGTCGACGAAAGCCATGGCGATGACGAAGAAAAATCGGCTACAGCTCCTATAGCTAATATAGTGAAAAAAACAACGAGCAGCGATGATGGCAGTACTAACCTTGAAGCCAATTCTAATTCGACTGCTAAAGCATCGAAAGAACCTCTTGTACAAATCGACAGCGATAATACTAATGAGTACATCAGACAAGATAAATTACTGCGAGCAGCAGACCGTGCAGCGGATGACTCGGATAAGCTTGTTAGTCGGGGGGCAGTAAAAGTACGCCGCGCTACCCAAACAACTCAGCGTTCAAACAAACATGCCGATCAGGAAGTGTTATCAGCTGTTAATACAACTGAACAAATCTCGTCAGTTAACACTCGTCAGGCGATTCAAATTCCTGAGCCAGAGGACACTGGCAGCACTGTTGCGACAACTCGCTCTCAGAAAGATCCAGCGATAGAAAAAGTATCAAGCACGCTAATTGATGCTAATGATACTTTAGCCGACAGCGGGACTTCTACTGCGATCGACAGAGAAGATAGTACACAAGAGCGGCCATCTCCAAAGTCAAAATCTATTAGCGCAGAGAATAATAATCTACTTAAAAAAACTACTCCCAAAAATATTACAACTAAGCCTAAAAGTGATTCATCAACAGATTTTGAAGTCTCAGCTGAGATGTCTTTAGAGTCTCAAAAAACTCCGTCGATAGATAAGCAAAACCCGTTAGCTGACGATAAAAAGGATAATATTAGCTCTCCTTCCGCGGTTGAATCTGTTGATTATTCCAGAAAAACTCTGCCAGAAACTCGATTGGTAAACGATGTACAAAATACATCAGATGGAGAGGATTCAGCCGTAAAGCTTGTCGAGAAGGAAAGTGCGCCGTCAAAAAAATCAGCTGTTAAAAATCCTAATATACATTACAGCGATAGCGCATTTAATCAGACAAAGCAGGTAGAAACGGTTGCGAATACTCCTGCTGTAAAATTGCCTGCAGAAACCGCCAGCTGGGCTAGCGAAAATGAAATCTTTGTAGTTGACCGGGAAGAAACTTTTGCTAATAACCATAGAGACGAGTCTATGCAGCGTGAGGCAGTATTAATAGATAGTGATAACGACTTGCCGACTTTACCACAGAACGAACTAACGCCAAAAGTTAATGTTAAGCAAGATCCAGAGCCGAAAAATACTACTGAGATAAATATTCAATTGCGTTCTGACTGGTCCTCTGAGCGATGGCCAAAATTGGATGAGATGGTAAATCCAGCCTTGCCGCTGAGCGAGTCTTTAAAATCTGAACTATTACCTAAACCGGATGAGACGTCAAGCGGCTTGCAAGAGCATGACGAGAGACAAATCTCTGAACTATGGCCTAAGCCGGATGAGGCGTCAAATCGATTGATTGATCAAGCGGACTTTGAAGACGACAAACCAGTTCGTCAAAAAGCTCAGCAAACAAGAATGACACAACCAAACGAAAACGACACAATATACGTTGATTTGAGGAATGAGCATGCTAGCAGCGAGGTAGACAGTCTGCACAGCCAACCAACTGCGGACTATGCGGATCAAATAGAAATGAATAATGATAATGATAATGATAATGACTTGAATTGCCAACTAAATGATAATAGCGGCAGCCAGGCGGAAAAACTACATAAGGTTGCTTTTGCTCATCCCTTAGCGGCGTTATGGACTGATGA